>SLOW01000226.1 GCA_007132315.1 Opitutales bacterium | reverse complement strand
GGCCGGCTCCCTGGCGGTGGTTCTGCTGCGCCGCCGCTTCCACCGCCGAACCTACCTGCTGATTCTCTTCGCCTACGGCCTGTACGGAGCGGTGGGGTTCGGGTCGGCGCTGCGGCGCCTCGGAGACTGGCAGGAGAACCTGGGTGCCTGGTTGATCGCCCGCCTCCAACTGGCCGAACTGCCGGCCTGGAGCCACTCCCTGGCACAGATAGCCCATTGGCGGGAAACCGTCGAGGGCTACTCGTTCACCCTGGGCTACCTCCTCGTCGATCACCTCATCGAGGAAAGCCTCGAACTGATGGCCGCCGGTCTGCTCCTGGCGGCATTCCTCGCCCTGCGCGTGGAAACCCTCGATCAGTACGAAACGGGCGGCACACGGAGCGAAGCCGAAGCCGCCGAAGCGCTGTTCCGCGTGGTCAGGCGGGGCCTGTCCGGCCGCGCTCAACGGCATTCCCAAACAGTCACCCACTGGCGGCAGCAAGTCCGATAACGCCCCGGCCCGATCCGTCCTGGCTCGCATTGGCACCGTAGGTCGGTTACAGCTGGATGCCATGGAAATATTCGGATCGGACGCGTTCTCACCGCGGGAAGTGGCCCGCAAGGTCGAAAATATCGGGGTGAGCAAGGCCCGTGCGCCCATCGTCGAAACCGTCATGCTGGGTATGCTGGCGGGCGGATTCGTCGGACTGGGCGGGTTGTACGCCACGTTGGTCACCGCGGACACCGAGATGTCCCTCGCCGCCGTTCGCATCCTGGCGGGGGTGGTCTTCGCCATCGGCTACATGATGGCGGTTCTCTCCGGCGCGGAAGTCTTTACCAGCAACAACCTCCTGGCCATGAGTTGGGCGGCCCGGAAGATTTCATCGTTCGAACTGCTGCGCAACTGGACCCTCATTCTACTGGCGAACGGCATCGGTGCGTTCGGCTTGGTGATCCTGTTCCTGGTGTCCGGTCTCCCGGCGCACGACAACGCGCTCCTGGGCGAACGCGCTCTCGAAATCGCGGTAACCAGGCTCTCGCGTCCGTTCAGTCAGGTATTTTTCCTCGCCGTGCTGGGGAACCTGTTCGTGTGCATCGCGGCTTGGATCGCCATGGAGGGCAGGAGTATCACCGATAAAATCATCGCCCTCATCCTGCCCCTCTCCGCCCTCGGAGCCCTCGACCTGGAACATGTTCTGGCGACCCTCTACTACCTGCCCCGAGCCCTGATGACCGCGGCGTATTATCCGGAAATCGCCGTCCCCGGCATGGAGGTCCTGACATGGGGCGGGTTCCTGCTGAATCTCCTCGCCGTCACGCTCGGCAACATCGTCGGGGGCACGTTTATGGTGGCCCTGGTGTACCACGTCGTTTACCGCTACAATCCCAGGGTCGATGATTAGCCCGAATGCCACGGTTAAGCGAAAAGCAGGGCAGGCTTCCATCGTGTTGCCTCAGGCTGGAAGCCTAAGATACATTGATCCAGCGCCTTAATCGCGCCATTCCGCCTAGTGCCGAAGTGACCGACAGACTCCTAGCCACCCGGCGGTTCCAGGCGGATTTCCCGGGCGCCGAGGGCGTGGTTTCCCGGGATGACGTAAACCGGGCGGGGCATATTCCCGAACGCCGCACAGGTGGCGGAGACCACCTCGCGCGTCACCTGTGGGGAATCGAACAGGTCACCGGCTACGAGCACCGCCCCACCGCTCCGTCGGTCGCCGCCCGAACGACGTTTCCCAACGCCTCGATCCGGGTCTGCCGCACCAGCGTCCACGTCTCGACCTCCGCGATCAAGGGCGTCGGCTTCCCCAGTTGTCCGTCCGCCATGTGCAGAATCTTCATTGGTCATTCGGGCGTTCAACTCACACTTGAATCACCACATCCGGGTTGTGCAATCGTATTGAGACGACGCCGCTTTCGGACGAGCGGGGAAAGCGTTGACGCCCGGCCCCGGTTGGGCGGTAATGGCTCTTTGCGTCCGCGCGGCGGAAGGATGGCGCCCGCACGGCGCCCCTTTCCATCGCGGACGCCCGGACTACCAAACATCAAGGCAGATTTATGGCAGACAAAAAATACAAAATCATTGGTGTCGGTTCGCCCATCGTGGACTCGCTGGCCCGGGTCCCGGAATCGTTTATCGAAACGACCGAAGGTGCCAAGGGCGGCATGGAGCTGGTCGACGCGGAGACCATGGGGCGATTGCTGGCGAAGGTCGACGGCGAGTTGATCGAGGCGGCCGGCGGTTCGGCGGGCAACAGCATCTTCACCCTGGCACGGCTCGGGGTTCCGGCGACCTTCCTCGGCAAGATCGGCAACGACGCCGGTGCCGAGTTCTACAAGCGCCGCTTCGAGGAACTGGGAGGCGACACCAGCCGCTTCAAGGAAGGCGGGGTTCCCAACGGCCGCTGCCTCTCGCTGGTAACGCCGGATTCGGAGCGCACCATGCGCACCGACCTCGGCGCGGCGATGACGCTGACGCCGGACGAAGTTTCGCCGGCGGACTTCGCACAGTGCCAGCACGCGCATATCGAGGGTTACCTGCTCTTCAACCGCGACCTGATGCAAAAGGTGCTCGATTCGGCCAAGGCAGCCGGGTGCACCATCAGCGTCGATCTGGCGTCGTTCGAAGTAGTCAACGCCACCCGCGACGTGCTGCCCGACATCCTCCGCAATTACGTCGATGTGGTTTTCGCGAACGAGGAGGAAGCCAACGCGTTCTCCGGCAAGGACGACGACTACGAGGGGATGGTCCGCGAACTCGGCGAGTTGTGCGACACCGCCGTGGTCAAAGTCGGCAAGGACGGCTCCTACATCGCCAAGGGCGGCGAGGTCACTCGGGTGGAGCCCATTCGGGTGGACAACGTGGTCGATACCACCGGGGCGGGCGACCTCTGGGCGGCCGGTTTCCTGTACGGCTGGCTTAACGGCCGGACACCGGCCGAATGCGGCCGCTTCGGATCCCGGTTGGGCGCCGAAGTGGTCCAGGTCATGGGCGCGAGCATTCCGGACGACCGCTGGGCCGTGGTCGAACGCGAACTCAAAGGCTGAGCTCCGTCAGGCTCGCACCCCCGGAACCGGCGGGCGTCTCGCCCGCCGGAATCCGAAGCCGGCGGGAATGGCGGTTAAGGGCTAACACTCATACTCGGCGACGCCCTCCAGTTCCGTGCCGACGGGATTGGAGAGCTCGCCGATTTTTTCGATCTCAATGGTGACGTTGTCGCCGTCCTTGAGCCACAAAGGCGGAGTCCGTGCCATGCCGACCCCTTCCGGGGTGCCGGTGAAAATAACCGTTCCGGCCGGCAGGGTGGTGCTGCCGCTCAGGAAGGCGACGAGTTCGGGAACGTCGAAAATCATGTCGCGGGTGTTGCTTTCCTGCACCGTTTCCCCGTTCAGCCGGGTGCGTATATCGAGAATGCCGGGATCGGGGATTTCGTCGGTGGTGACCAGGCACGGGCCGAGCGGGGCGAAGGTGTCGAAACTCTTGGCCCGCGACCACTGACCGCCGCTTTTCTTCTTCTGCCAGTCGCGCGCGCTCACGTCGTTGCCGCACGTGTAACCCAGCACGTAATCGTACGCCTCCGCGGGCGCGATGTTCTTGCAGGTCCGTCCGATGACCACGGCCAGCTCGCATTCGTAATCGACCTCCTCACTGGACAGGAAGGTCGGGATGAGAATCGGGTCGCCCGGATCCAACAGAGCGTTGGCGGTCTTGTGAAAGACCACCGGATATTCCGGAATTCGCGCCCCGGTTTCCTCGGCGTGACGGCGGTAGTTCAGCCCGATGCACAGGAT
>SLOW01000142.1 GCA_007132315.1 Opitutales bacterium | reverse complement strand
GCATCCATGGTTTCAGCCATCCCGACGGCCGCGGATTGACCCAACCTCCAACATTCGGACGATGCCAATTTTTTCGTCCCGGTACGATCGCCTTGTCAAACGCGGATTGCGGAAATCTCGGGAAATGACGGGCTCACGACCGGAATCAAAAGATCCGGTTTCCATATCCATCAGGCAAACGGGGTTAGTCAGCGATCCCCGGCGACGATACCCTCGTCCCGCACAGCCTGTTTCAGACGTTCCAGCCAATGCTCGACCGCCGAGGCGTCCGGCCCTTCCACCAGCAGGCGCAGTTTGTCTTCGGTGCCGGAGTAACGCACCAGCAGTCTCCCGGTTTCGCCCAGTCCCCCTTCGGCGCGCCGAATCGTCTCCGCCAGACCGTGCAATCGATCCAGAGGCGGCTTGTCCGTGACCCGCACGGCGGCCGTGGCCTGGGGAAACGGGCGGTAGCAGCGCTTCAATCGCGAGAGGCGATTGTCGCCGCCGGTCGCGATCATCACCTCGAGCAGTTTCAAGGCACTCAGCAGTCCATCGCCGATGGGCGAGATATCGGAGAAGCTGATGTGTCCGGAGGATTCCCCGCCCAGGGTAAAGCCCCCCGTCCGCATTCGTTCCAGGACGTTACGGTCGCCCACCTCAGTGCGCTCGACCCGCCCTCCGGCCACCCGCAGGGCGGCGTCCAGGCCCAGATTGCTCTGCACGGTCGCCACCAGCGTCTTGTGCGCCAGTGCGTCGCGGGCCAGCGCGTGCCGGGCGAGGAGTACGAGGACGGCGTCACCGGCGAGCACCTCGCCGGTCTCATCCACCGCCACGATACGGTCGCCGTCGCCGTCGAGCGCCAGCCCCAGCCGCGCGCCCGATTCTTTGACCCGCGCCGCGACTCCGGCCGGGTGCTCGCTGCCGACGCCGGCATTGATATTGGTTCCGTCGGGACGATTCCCCTGAAGGATGAGATCGGCGCCCAGGCCGGCCAGCACCGCCGGAGCGGTTTCGCACGCGGCGCCGTGGGCCGTGTCCAACACGATTCGCCACCCGTCTAGCGCGCCGGCCGGCAGAACAGCTCCCATCCGCTCGCGATAAAAGGCCAACTCCGGGGCGTCCCGCACGTCTCCTGGACAGCCGGCGGGCGTCCCGGCGTCGGATTCGATCATCCGCTCGACCGCTTCCTCCTGCGCATCGGTGAGTTTGCCGCCGTCTCCTGTAAGAAACTTGATTCCGTTGTCATCGGCCGGATTGTGCGATGCCGTGACCACCACTCCGAGCGCAGCCCCGTGTTGCCGAACGGCCAGGGCCACCGCCGGGGTGGGAGCCACGCCGAGCAGGAGAACGGTCGCGCCGCTCGCGCTCAGTCCGCGGGCCAGGGCCTCTTCGAGCGCCGGTCCGGAAGCGCGGGTGTCTCGTCCCAGAACAACCACCAGAGGGCCCTCCGTCTCCCGGGAAAAAACGCATCCCGCCGCCCTTCCGAGCCGGCGGGCGAACCCGGGATTCATCCGTTCGTCGCCGAATCGCCCACGGATGCCGTCGGTGCCGAAATACTTCCGGCTCATTTCGAATAAAAGTCTTTGAGACGCCCGCAGAGCGCCTCGACAGCACCTCCAAGCAGCTGTTCCCGCGCCAGCTCGATTCCGGCCTCCACCGAATCCACGCGCCCCTGAATGTGAAAGGCGAACGCTGCGTTCAATAGAATAGACGCGATCAACCCCGGCGGGGCCTCTCCGCCAAGAATCGCCGAAAACAACCGTATATTGGCGTCGAGATCGCCCCCGGCCAACTCGTCCGGCGAACACTCGGTCAAGCCGTGGCGATCCGATCGCCAGAACTCGTCGCGGCCGCGAAAAGCGCCGAAACCGACGGTTCGGTTCTCCGTCGCGCAGGACATTTCGTCCATCCCGGCACCCGAAGGCAGCCGGCCGTGCACCACGAAGCCGCCGGCCAGGCCGAGGCCGTCGAGCGCCTCCGCCAGAGGCGCGGTCCAGTTCTCGGCAAACACACCCATCAATTGGTGTGCGGGCCGGCCGGGATTGATCAGCGGACCGAGGATATTAAAAACGGTACGCTGTCCGCGCTCCGCCAACGCCTTGCGGACCGGCATGATCTCCTTGAAAGCAGGGTGGTAGGCCGGAGCGAAAAAGAAAACGAAATTCAATTCATCCAGGGATCGCCGCGCCAGCTCGTCATCCATTTCCAGCGGAACCCCGAGGGCATGGAGCAGATCGGCGCTGCCGCAGCGCGACGTGATGGAGCGATTTCCGTGTTTGAATACAGGCACCCCGGCCGCAGCCAGAATCAGCGCCACAACGGTGGAAACATTGAACGTCCCCTGCCCGTCGCCACCTGTCCCGCACACATCAATCGCCCGATCCGCCCAGTCGGCCACGCCCGGATCGCGCGCCAGCGTGCGAAACGTCGCGGCGAAAGCCCCCACCTCGGGACCCGTCTCACCCTTGGCCGCGAATGCCAGGAGGAATCGCTCCTTCTCGGCGGCGGACGCCGCCGACGAAGCCAGAGCCAGCGCCGCCGCCGAACACTCATCCACACCCAGGTCGCGGCCCGCGTCGAGCGTTTCCGAAAACTCCGCCAACTGTGATTTACTCATCGTCTTTTCTCCATCGTCGGGTACGTTTGATCATCGAGACATCCCCGAACATGGCACAACGCTTAAACGGTCCGGTCGGCGCGGGGCAACTCCGTTTCTGTCCGGTCTGAAATCGAAACAGGATTCCCCCTTGACGCGCCGCCCGCGGCGGGCCATTCTTTTTCCTTTGCGTTCGAAGCAAAGATCACTTTCTCTTATTTCAACAAGCAACAATCATGGCCAATCCAAAACGCAAGCAATCCAAGGCGAGAAGCGCCAAGCGCCGCGCCGCAAACCGGTTCAAGGCTCCGCAACTCGCGAAGGACACTGTGGACGGGACGGCGTTCCGTCCGCATCGTGTCAATCCCAACAACGGGATGTACCGGGGACGGCAGGTCATCGACATGGAAGCCTGAGGCTTCCTCCCACTCACCTCACATTTTTTTCGCGGTGACCTTTCCGCAAACGTTCCCCCGGCATTATGGAGGATAAAGGTTCCGGCAGGACAACGATCGCCATCGACGCCATGGGCGGTGATCTCGGACCGGAAGAAGTGGTTGCGGCACTCGCCTTGGCCTATGATCGCGTTCCCAAGCTGGAACATACGATTCTGACCGGAGACCGGGAGCGGTTGTTGCCGCTCCTCGACCGGGCCGATCTCGGCGACGACGCTCGGGTGGCCGTTCATCACGCCTCCGAAGTGATCGAGATGAACGACAAGCCCCTCCAATCCCTGAAGCGAAAGAAGGACTCCTCGATGGTCCGGGCGATCGAGCTGGTCAAAGCCGGCCAGGCGAAGGTCCTCCTCAGCTGCGGTAATACCGGAAGCCTGATGGCCGGGGGGACGATCAAGCTGCGCATGCTCGAAGGCATCGACCGCCCCGCGCTCGCCACAGTGATCCCGAACCAGGAAGGTCACTTCATCCTGATCGACGCGGGCGCGAATCCCGATTCCGGTCCCGAGCACCTGGTGCACAACGCCCTTCTGGGAAAAATCTATTCCCAGATCGCCCTGGGAGTGGAAAACCCGCGCATCGGTCTGCTGTCCATCGGCACGGAGGAGGGCAAGGGCAACGAACTCACCCACCAGACCCACGCCCAGCTCAAAAAGGTTTCCCACCTGCTCAACTACCAGGGCCCGATCGAAGGCTTTCATCTGTTCGAGAACCACGTCGATGTGGTCGTGTGCGACGGTTTCGTGGGCAACATCGTGCTGAAAACGTGCGAATCCCTCTTTCACGCGCTCAAGGACTACCTGAAGGAAGAACTGACGCGAAATTCTCTGCGCAAGTTCGGCGCGCTGCTTTCCATGGGGGCATTCAAGGCCATGAAGTCCCAGCTCAACCCCGACTACTACGGCGGAGCGCCCCTGCTCGGCCTGCGCGGCAACATCCTCAAGGCACACGGATCGAGTTCACGCGACGCCATCATGAACGCGATCCGCATCGGGACGGAAATCATCGCGCGGGACATGAACCAGCACATCCTGGATGAAATCCGGGAAGCCAACGAGGTTCTCCGGAGGGAGCAAAAGTCGCCCGTACTATGAATCCGCACTCCGCCAGCGGATCCGAAACGGAATCCTTCATCCCCGCCCCCGGCGCCACGCGCGGCAAGCCCGTCGGCACCGGCGTGGCCATTCGCGGCACCGGTGCCTACACCCCGGAAAAGGTTTTGACCAACGACGACATCACCCACCTGGTCGATACCACCGACGAATGGATCGTCACCCGCACCGGCATCCGCGAGCGGCGCATCGCAGCGCCCGACGAAACCGCCGCCGACATGGCCGTCCGCGCCGGCGCCCGGGCTCTGGAGAAAGCCGGACTCAACCCGGCCGATATCGATTTGGTCATCGTCGCCACCATCACCCCGGACATGCCCTTCCCCTCGACCGCCTGCCTGGTCCAGGATCGCCTCGGGATGGGGCCGGTCTGCGCCTTTGACGTCGAGGCCGCCTGTTCCGGTTTTATTTACATCACCGAAATCGCCACCTCCATGCTGCAGAGCGGGCGCTTCCACAACGCCCTGGTGATCGGCACCGAAAAACTCTCGTCCATCCTTGACTGGAATGACCGTTCCACCTGCGTTCTGTTCGGGGACGGAGCCGGAGCGGCGGTGCTCAGCCGGGAAGAGAACGGGAACGGCGATGGCGGCCGGGGCATCATCGACACTCGGTTGGGCGCCGACGGTTCGGCTTCGAACATCCTCTACATGCCCGGAGGCGGCTGCCGTATCCCGGCCACTGCGGCGTCCGTCACGGCCGGACACCACTTTCTGAAAATGAACGGCCGGGAAGTGTTCAAGATCGCCGTGCGCATCATGGGGCAGGCCAGCCAGGACATCCTGACCGACAACAATCTCGGGCTCGGCGATGCGGCTCTGATCATTCCCCACCAGGCGAACTCCCGCATCATTGAGATGCTTTCGGAACGTATGAAGCTTCCCATGGACCGGTTCCACATGAACCTGGACCGTCTCGGAAACACGTCCGCCGCCTCGGTCCCGCTCGCCCTGGACGAAGCCGTGGAGCAGGGAAAGATCCGACCGGGAGACTACGTCGTCCTGGTCGCTTTCGGCGCCGGCCTCACCTGGGGAGCCACCCTCCTGCGCTGGTAGGCCACACGCCCGTTCCGCCGTCGGCCATGAGAGCAACCGCGCCACGCCGGGTCGAACCGGAGCTTCTGGACTCCCTCCCGGAGGACCACCCGGACGCCCTGCACAACCGCCGGGACCTGCTACTGCTGAATCGGATCATGGGCAACTTCCGCTGGTTCCGGCACCACGTGGCCGCCCGGTTCCGCCCGGGTGATTTCGGGTTGGAGATCGGAGCCGGCGACGGACTGCTGGGCGCCTTTCTTCACCGAAAACGGGTTCTTCCCGCCGGCTGCCGGATCGACGGCCTCGACCTCGGAACCGGCCGTCCGGCCGAGTGGCCCGCAGGCTGGACCTGGCACCGCGAGGATCTTCTGACCTTCGCCGGTTACGGGGAATATTCGATCATTTTCGGCAACCTGATATTCCACCAGTTCGAAGACGAACAACTCGCCGAGCTCGGCGCCCGCCTCCGCTCCGCGGCGCGGGTCATCGCCGCCTGCGAACCCTGCCGGAGCCCGGTGCATCTCCAGCAGTTCCGCCTTCTCCGACCGTTTGGCCTGAACGCGGTCAGCCGGCACGACGGGGAAATCAGCATCCGCGCCGTCTTCCGCGACGACGAACTTCCCCGGCTGCTCGGGCTCGATCCCGAGAGCTGGCTGATCCGGCGCCGGACAACCCGCCTCGGTGCCTACCGCATGCTGGCCGTCAAAAAAACGCCCGCCTGACATTTTCCGAAAACATCCGCCGAATACCGTTGTCAGAGGGCTTGAGCCCGCGGCAAACAGGCCCGGCAACCATCAACCCGGCGTTCGCCATGAAACCGACCATCCAACGCATCTTCCTTCCACTCATCGCCCTGCTCTGTCTGTTCGGGTATCCGGTCGCGGCCGCACAGCCGACCGCCGCCATTTTCGTTCAGAACCGGGCCGGAGAGACCTTCGAAGACAAGACCGGACTTCTGGAGGACCTCGTCACCGCCCGGTTCACCGAACTCGGGTACTCCATCCTGAGCCGGGAAATTCTCTTGGACGCCATGGCGGCCGATTCCGACCGGGACCCGGCCCGCACCCTGGCCGGCCGCGCTTCCGCCGCCGGTCTGGCCGGCGCGCTGGAGGCCGACATGATTCTCGCCGTTTCCATTTCCTCCTGGGGCCAAAACCAGCGCCACTACCGGGGACACGGGATCGATCGGCTGATAACCGAAGATGTACTTCGCCTGACCTACCGGCTGTACGACGCGGCGGACGGCGGCAGCCTGACATCGGACACCATCACAGTCACCCGCACCCGGCGCGAGAGTCCGGACTTGAACGTGGAGGAAGGCGACGGCGCCAACACCCTTCTCGATCGCGCTTCGGCGCGCCTGGCCGAAGTGCTCGCCGCGCGCGCCGTCGAGTCCCCGCCCGCGGCCACCACGGAGCGCCGGGAACCTGTCCCGTTCACTGTGGACATCTCGCTGCGAAATATCGAGGCGCCCGACGTCCGGGTGGACGCCGAGGGCGTGGTCACGCTCGAAAACACGGAACACACCATGAGCCCGCGCGGCGTGACGGTGGCGTTGGACGGGGTGGTCGTCGGCAGTGCTCCCGGGACCCTACAAGCCCGGCCGGGCCTGCACCGCCTGCATCTCTCGCGCGACGGATTCGCCGATTGGGAGCGCGTCGTCAACATCCACGAAGACTTCCATCTCGATGTCGCCCTGGAACCCACGGATGAAACCTGGGCTCACTGGCTGGAATACACCGAATTTCTCGACGGCCTGCGGACCGGCGCGCGCCTGACCGAGGCCGAGGTGGAGGTGCTGCGCGGACGCGCCGAACAGCTCCGCCAGAGCGGTTTCCGCATCGACATCCAGGTCGATACCGACGAAGGTCTCACCATCGAAAATCGCCATCGGAGCCTCTTTCCCCCGATCGAACGTCGCTAACACACCACGCCGACAGACAAGCAGCCATGAACAAGCCATCAAACCACTTCTTGACCGGATGCCTCGCCCTCGGACTGCTGGCCGCAGGCCCACTGGGCGCGCAGCAACTCGACACCCTCGGAATCAGCGAGGTCCAGGCCAACCCGGCGGTCCGGGAAAGCGTGCGGGAAGCCGGCCGAACGGGTTCCCTGGACCGCGTGCTGGAGGCGTTGGACGGACAATTGATCGACCGCCTGAACAACACGCGGAAGTTCCAAATCGTCGGCCGCAGCGACCTGCCCGCCATTCTGCGGGAGCAGGACCTGGCGGAATCCGGCCTGCTGGCCGAACGGGACGAAGACGCGCCCGAACTGCGCGTATCCGGCGTTGACTACATCCTGGTACCGGTGATCGACGATTTCCAAGATCAGATGGAAACCGCCGAGTTCGAAGGAATCGGGCAGCGGGCCCAACGCCGCACGGTTCGTTTTTCCGCTGTGGCGCGGATTTACAACGCGGCCAACGGACACCTGCTGGAATCGGCCAACGTCCAAATCAGCAACCGCGACGTGGCCGACCAAGCCGCCCATATCACCCGCGACGGCGACCTGAGCGACCGGATGCTTCTCGCCATCACCCGGGAAATGGCCGACCGGGTGGCGTTGCGCGTCATCGACGTCACCCACCCGGCCACTGTGATCGCCCGCACCGGCGACCAGGTGACCATCAACCGGGGCGACGGGGGAGGCATGACCCCCGGGGAAACCTGGGAAGTTTTCGCCGTGGGGGAAGAGCTGATCGACCCCGGCACGGGTATGTCACTGGGCCGCGAGGAGGTGCCGGTCGGCGAAGTGGTGATCAACCGGGTCAATCCCCTGGTATCCACGGGAACCATACAAGAGGATTACGGTATCGAGCGCCTGCACATCCTGCGGCGCAAGGACCCCTGATCCGCACCGCCCGACACCAAGGTGTTCTGTCCCGATGCCAGGCGACTCCGATTCAGATCCGGCGGAATGGCGGCGGCCCTGCTGCTGGCCGTCCTGCTGACGGCGGGCTGCGCCACCCACACCCGGCAGGCGTCACAGCTCAACAGCGCCTGGGAATCGGCCGATTTGGACCGCGCGGTACAAATTGCCACCAGCGCGGCCGAACGCCGCGAAGGCACCCGGGACGAGGTTCTCTGGTTTCTGGAGAAAGGAACCGCCCTGCGCCTGGCCGGCGACTACGAGAAAAGCAACGAGGCCTTCGACGCCGCCGAACGGCGGATCAACGAGTACGAGGAATTGGCCCAGGTCCGGGTCGGGGTGGGCGCCGCCGCCGCCCTGACCAACCTCAACGCGCTCCCCTACGAAGGTTACGCTTACGACAAGGTGATGCTCAACACCTACAAGGCCCTGAACCATCTGGCCCTGGGCGACCTGGAGAACGCACGAGTGGAACTCAACCGCGCTCACCAGCGCCAGGCGGAAGCGGTGCGGCGAAACGCGCGCCGAATCGAATTGGCCCGCGAGGAAGCACTCGAGGAAGCCGAAGGCGAGAGTATCGACGTCGATCGCTCGATTGAAGACGAACGCTTCCGGCGGCAGATGGAGGAGACCTACGCCCACCTGAACGACCTCAGGGCGTACGCCGACTACGTCAATCCCTTCGCCGTTTATCTGGACGGACTCTATTTCATGGCGCATCCGTTCAGCCTCCTGTCGGACCTGGAACGGGCCCGAATCTCACTTCAGCGCGTCGCCGGCATGATAAACGAAAACCCATACGTGAACCAGGACGTCGCCCTGATCCACGAATTGCTGCTGGGCCGTCCGCTCCCCGAAATCACCTATGTCTTTTTCGAAACCGGCCGCGGGCCGGTGCGCGAGGAGGTCCGGATCGATCTGGCCCTCTGGGGACTGTCACGCGACGTGCCCTACGTGGGCGCGGCGTTTCCCACGCTTCAATTCCGGGACCGCCATGAGCCCCATCTGACCGCGTTGACTTCCGAAGGCAACCACCGCTCGGTCCGGCTGGCCAGCATGGACAGTATTGTTGCGCAGGAATTTCAGAACGAAATGCCGGTCGTGGTCACCAAGACCCTCATGTCAACGGCCACCAAAGCCACGGCCCAATACGCCGCATCCGAAGCCACCCGCGACATGGGCCTCGTCGGCGCACTCGTCCATCTGGGCGGAGTCGTGTACCAGTTCGTCATGAACCAGGCCGACATCCGAATGTGGCAGACCCTGCCCAAAGAGATTCAGCTCGCCCGCTTCCCCACGCCCGAAGACCGGCGGGTCACCCTCAACGCTGCGCATTCGCCCCGCAATATTGAGATTGAGCTCGAAGCGGGTTTGATTAATGTTGTTTATGTAAGATCCGTAACGCGCGGCACGCCGCTCGTCGTCAACCAATTCGTCCTGCAATGAAAACAAAACCTCTCCTGCGCCTCGCCCCCGCGCCCCTGGTCCTCCTTCTCCTCCTCGGGCTCACCGGCTGTCAGACCGCGACCGTGGACACCGTTCAGCCCGCCGAAGAGCGGGCCCAGCGCAACGTGGTGGACGACGAGCGCATTTCGCCGGACCGGCGTCTGGCCCGGATCATCGAGGTCCGCCGCGTCAACGAAGCGACCGTTTCCGGCGATCTCCTCCGGGTCCAGGTGGAACTTCAGAATACCCGTCAGGCGATGCGCCGTTTCAATTACCAGTTCGAATGGTTCGACGACGAAGGCATGATCGTCCAGCAGGCGACCACACCGTGGCGCACCCTTCAGGTCGAGGGCGGCGAGATCGTAACCATCACCGGCGTGGCCCCGAATCCCCGCGTGGTCGATTTCCGGCTGAAACTGATGGCCGCGACCCGCTGAAAATTTTCGCCCGAAACCGGTGAACCCGGCGGCGCAATCCGGGGTCAAAATACCCATAACCAGTCAATCCGGCACTTTTTCAATCATCATGACAACGAACGTTCTCCAAACCGTTTCCCTTCTTCGGCGTCCGGCCGCCTGCCTGGCGATCGCCTTTAGTCTCGTGTTGCTCGCGGGCGCCGGGTGCCGCTCCGCCACCTACGTCAATCCCGAAGGCCCCCGCACCATCGTCACCCTGGACGACATCAACATCCAGGACTGGAACGAGGCCGCGGACCGGATGATCGACTCACTTTTGACTTCGGGGGTTCTGGAAGACGCGCCGCAGCAGCCGTCGGTTATGGCGGTCAGTCGCATCGTCAACAACACCAGCCTCCGGGTGGACACAAACATGCTCACCGGCAAAATCCGCCGGGACCTGAACCAGAGCGGCAAGGTGCTCACGACAACGACCATCGGACTCGGAGGACGGGTTGAAGATCCCCTGGCCCAGAGCGAGCGCGAGTTCCAGGAGTTCATGGAAGACCGGCCGACCGAACAGCGCCGGCCCTATTTCACCCTTTCCGGGCGGATCATGGAGGACCAGGTGCGCGCCGGGCGCACCCGTCAGACGACCTACATTTTTCAGCTTGCCATGACCGAAGTGAACACCGGCCTGGCGGTGTGGGAGGACGAGGTTCAGATCACCAAACAAGGCACGCGTCCGGCCGTCGGATGGTGAGGCGTCCATATGGCCCTGAAACGCACCAACCACAACAGAATTCTGGCGGGAGTTTGCGGCGGACTGGCGAACTACCTCGACTGGGATCCCACGTTGGTGCGGATCGTTTACGCCGCGCTCACCATTTTCAGCGCGGCCTTTCCCGGTCTGATCGTTTATTTGATACTCTGGCTCCTCATGCCGCCGGCCGACGAGCCGGAACCCCTTTGATCCGGGCGACACTCACTTCGGGCTGTTTGTCTCAGCCCAGCGGCCCCTCCTCCGGCACGCGACGGATCTGATCCGATCGCTCCAGTTTGCAGGCGTAGTCGAAAAGGTCCCGCCGGCGGTCCTGATAAGGCGTCACCGTTCCCTGGCTGCGGGCCTCGTACAGATCGTCGATATCGACGTCGCAGACCAGAATGGTCTCCTCGTTGTAATCGGCCTCCGAAGCGATGGCGTCCCGGGCAAAAGCGAAATCCGAGGGCGTCAGGACGGCCGACTGGGCGTACTGAACGTCCATATTGGAGACATCGGGGAGGTTGCCCACGTT
Source organism: Opitutales bacterium (assembly GCA_007132315.1). GTDB lineage: Bacteria > Verrucomicrobiota > Verrucomicrobiia > Opitutales > T3Sed10-336 > SLOW01. The sequence goes on along the minus strand of SLOW01000142.1, from coordinate 2,889 downwards.
GCCGGCCAGCGCGACATAAACCTGGTTTTCGATGGCGCGCGCCTGGGCGCAGTAGCGGACTCTGAGGTAACCCTGACGGTTGTCGGTGCAGAACGGCACAAAAATGAGCTCCACGCCCTCATCGGCCAGATAACGCGCCGCCTCCGGAAACTGAATATCGTAACAAATCAGCACCCCGATCTTGGCCTTGGGCGTATTGAAAACCTGGAGACTCTTGCCTCCGTTAATCTTCCACCATTTTCGTTCGTTCGGGGTGATGTGGAGCTTGGGCTGTGACTCGATCTTCCCATCCGGCAGACAGACAAAACACATGTTCAACAGCTGACCGTTTTCCTCCACCGGATGACTTCCGGAAATCAATGTCATGCCGTACCGGGCGGCCAGGGAGCTCATGAGCTCCTTGTAACGCGGCGTCAGTTTCGCCAATTGTTTGATCCCCTCCCCCGGAGTCAGAGCCCCGGTCTGGGAAAGCAACTGCACGGTGAGAAACTCGGGAAGCAGAATGAAATCACTTCCGTAATCGGCGGCGATATCCACAAAGTAAGTGACCTGGCGCGCGAAATCGTCAAAGGATTCCAGCTTCCGCATCTGGTACTGAACACAGGCCACGCGCACCTTGCGTCGGCCGCGCGACGGCGCGGCGTAATCCGGGTTGAGCCACTCGAGCAGAGAGGCGTAGTTGCGGCTTCGCGGGTCCCGCACGTAATTCGGCAGAATGCCGCGCAACTCGAAGCCCTCGCGAAGCTGAAAACCGAGCACCGGATCGGTCAGGTCCCCCTCCGCCACCCGTTCGGCGTACTCCTCCGGTGAAAACTTGTCCGCGTAGTCGGCGTACCCCCAGAGCCGTCCGCCGGCGAGGGTCCGACGGAGGTTGAACCGTCGGCAGAGCTCGCGCCGGGCGGCGTAAAGCGCCGCCGCGGCCCCGCGGCGGCGGTACTCGGGATGCACGTAAACATCGACGGCGTACAGGGTGTCGCCCTTGGCGTTGTGGGTGGTGAAGTAGCCGCTGTCGGTCACACCGGCCCAGGTGTGCATCCGCAGCGGCTCCGGGCCCATGTCCACGATGAGCGACGATGCGCCTCCGATCACCCTGCCATCGATCTCGGCGACCAGTTGCCCTTGGGGAAAAATCCGCAAATGACTGAGGAGATGACTGCGCCCCCAAATGATATTCTCCTCCGAACTCTCCGGATAGGCCAGTCGGTTCAATTCGACCAGTGTCTCAATATCATCCCGGGTCGCTTCGCGCACCGCCACGCCTTGTCCTTGATTCGAGGCCTCCATTAGAATCCAGAGAAACAGCATCCATCCCCGACCGGCAACAAAGAAACCCGAACAGAAGTGTCCAGTCCGGAGCGGTCAAGCTCACGCTCGCTCCCGGCGGAGGCGTTTCAGCACGGTCCGGGCACGGCGAAACGTTTTTCCGGGCGAACCCCGCTCCTCGGGCGCCCCGTACCTCAGTCGCTGGAGCTCCCACCGCAATTCGTTCACTTCCGAAGGCGGCAGCGGCCCGGGAGCGCGGACGCAACGACGCTCCAGGCGGCCCAGGAGAACGCCCGCCTGGTGCCGCACGGGATCGAGCACGTGGCGCGGCCGGTAGAATCGCACGTAGGGCAGGATGCGCCACCCGACACGGCGGGCGACCACCATTGAAGCGGTCAGCGCCAGCACGGCGCCGCCCAACCACAGAAGGCGTTCGACATTCCAGGGTCCCCGGACCCAATCGCGAACCGTCCCGGCAAAGTTCTGAAGACCCCGCTCCGTCCCCTCCCGCAGAATCCCGAGGTATTCACGGAGCGTGGACGCCAGCTCGGTCTGCGCCTCCTCGTCAAAACTGACGATCCGCCTGTACCACAATACCCGGAGGCTATCGAAGAACGCCATCCAACTCTCGTCGATGGAAACGCCGAACGCCAGATCGTCCTGACCCTCCGGAGCGCCCGTCCTTTCACCCCCGGCCGGCGTCGGGTCCGCGCGAAACCAATACCCGTCGCCGGCATAGATCTCGCACCAAGCGTGAGCGTCGGAAAACCGAACCATCAGGTAGTCCTCGTAGCTGTTCCAGCTGCCTCCGTGAAACCCCGTCACCAGACGCGCGGGATGTCCCGCCGTCCGGCTCAACAGGATCAGAGCGCCCGCAAAGTACTCGCAGTGGCCGTCGGTTCGCGACTCCAGCCAACGAACGATCGGGTCGCCCGCCCCGGGAGGGAGCGCGCTGGAAAGCGAGTAATCGTGATTCCGCGCCAAGTAATCTTTCGCACGCTGCGCGAACGCCTCGGGACCGAGGCGTTCCCCTCCGGTGATTTCCTCAACCACCTCGAGCAGGTAGGCCCGTTCGTCGTCGCTCACGGGCAAATCCAGAACGATCGTCCGGTAGTCGGCCCCGGAGTCGGCCGGTCTCCGGACATAACCGAGCCTCGGTTCCGCCTCGACAGCGGGAACCAGGGGAAATCCCTCCTTCTCCATGAACGGGTCGTAAAACCGCTCCTGAAATTCCAGGCCTCTGATCCGGTAGAAAAAGAGCTGAGAGTTGACGGCATTCTGCCCCAACACCCGGAATTGGGGAACCTGGACAAACGTCTGGCTATTCCGAACGCGCATTTCCTGAAAATTCCCGGGCAGCGGGAGCCAGCGCGCGACATCGCCCTCGAGGTAAAACAGCCATTCCCGGCCTTCCGCGCGCCGGGCGTCCGGACTCTTCCATTCCATGTCGCCGGGCGACAGAGAACGCGCGGAAAACGTCCGCTGCTGTGAACTGGTCGTATCCGAGACCCGAAACCGCCCCTGGTTACCGTAGGGGTAATAATACTCGTCCAGGACCAGCATCCGCCAGTAGGGACCGGCGGGAAGCGCCCGCCGCGACGGCGGGTCGATCCGCAAGGCCGTCCG
>SLOW01000332.1 GCA_007132315.1 Opitutales bacterium | reverse complement strand
GTTCGCCGCCTCCGTCAGGTATTCGCGAATGGCGGCGGGATCGCGGCGACGACGCGCGATATCGGCCAGGCGATGGCAGGCTTCGGTCGCCGCTTTCGGGTCGCCGCGTTCCAGGGCGCCCCGGAGCAGCTCGTTCCAGGCTCGCTCGGCGTGCTCGTATTCCCCGTGATTGGTCGCGCAACGGGCGGCTTCCCGCAGGACGCGTTGCCGTTCGTCGTCATCGACCCCGGCCGGCCAGATTTCCAACGCCTTCCGGAACGATTGCAGCGCGTCCCGGTAGCGCTTCTCCCGGCAAGCCGCCGCTGCGGCCTCGCCCCATGTCCGCCGGGCTTGGGGGTAGGCGTGAGCGGCAGCGTAGTGCGCGGCGGCCTCCACCAGGCGTCCACCAATCCGGCAAAACGTGTCGGCAATCTGCAAATGGAGGTGCCGCTGCCGGACCCACGGCAGACGCTCCCGGAGGTTTTTTCGCGCGCCGGCTTGGGCGAACTCGGCTTCGCCGTTGCCCGATTCGACGAAAACGCCGATCGCGAAACAGCGATCGAGGACTTCGGGATCGGTACCGAGATGGACCAGGTCGGCCACGGAAAACTTCGGCTCCAGCAAGGCGGCCGTTTCCATCGCCTCCCGCACCGGCGCGTCGCCATCCTTCCCCGCCGTCCGCTCGTTCGGTTTTCCGGGAATATCGGTCTTTCGGATTTCTTTGCCTTGGGGATTTCGCAGCGTCATGATCGATCGAGGGGCGATTATAGGTGCGGAAATGGTTTTCCTGTACGACCGGCGGCTGCAAATCCGGCAGGCGCTTGTGTATCGTCGTGTTCCGGGTCGTTTCCGCCGATGCCCCGGGCAAGCAGCGTAGTGCCGAAACGGCGTCGCGCAAGGTGAAATCCGGCCCCGCCGGCGCCGCCGGGCGCCTTGGTCCTTAGCGAGACAGTCACGGGCTCCACTCCGGGCGGTTGAGATCCTCGCTTTCCCAGACCCAGTCGTACCACCTCTGAAAAGCTTCCCGGTAGTCCCGTACCGGAGGTGGAGTACCCGTCACTCCGGGCATTTTGACAATGACGGGCGTCCCGCTCTTCAGGTTTCATCTACAGGCGCAAATGCAGCCCGTCGTAGGCCAGGCGGACGGGGTCGGGGAGGGTTTTCTCGACTTCGGCGTGATCGACCGTGTGGGTCAGGTGAGTGAGGTAGGTCCGGGAAGCCCCGATGTCGAGGGCCACGTCGGTGGCCTGGGCGATGGTCATGTGGGTGGGATGGGGTTCCTGGCGCAGGCCATCCAGAACCAGTAGATCGGCGCCCCGGGCGAGATCCCGCTGGCCCGGAGAAACCGCGGCGCAATCGGTGTAATAGACGAACTTTCGTCCGCTTCCGGCCTCTTCGAAAATCAATCCCAGAACCTCGATCGAGCCGTGGGGCAGCAGCGTGGTGGCAATACGGCCGAACGGCCCTTCCAGCACCCCGGGCATTTCGCGCAGGGCGAATGCCGGGTAGCCGCGCATGGCGGCGCGGTCCAGGATGGCGTAGGGAAAGGCGCGGCCGACCGCCTCCAGCGCTTCCAGTGTCGAATAGACCGGCATCGCTTCGCCGCGACGTCGGTCGCAGAAGCGGCGCAGGTCGTCCATTCCCATGAGATGATCGGCGTGACTATGGGTGAGGATAAACAGGTCGATGTCCGTGACGCCGTTCTCGATACACTGGAGGCGGAATTCGGGACCGGCGTCCACCTGGATGGAAACCCCGTTCATCACCACGTGAATACAACAGCGGTTGCGGTGGTTGCGCGGATCGGAGGAACGGCAGACGGCGCAGTCGCACCCGATCATGGGAACGCCATGGGACGTGCCGGTGCCGAGGAAGGAAATCTCCATCAGGACAGCTTTTTTTCGGGCATCCGGCGCAGACGGCTCGGCTCGGGAAACAGCGCTTTCTCGGGATAATCGATCGTGTAGTGCAGGCCGCGGCTCTCGTTGCGTCGCAGGGCGCATTCGACGATCAACTCCGCCACCACGATCAGGTTCCGCAACTCCAGGAGACTGGGATCCACCGAGAAATTCCAGTAATAATCATGCACCTCCTGCGCCAGGTTCCGGATCCGGGTGCGGGCGCGTTCCAGGCGGCGGGTGGAGCGGACGATGCCGACGTAATCCCACATGGTCCGGCGCAACTCGTCCCAATTGTGCGAGATCACCACCCGCTCGTCCTCATTGTGCCCGCCGTAATCGATCCAGTCCGGCAAAGGATCGGGGGCCCGTGGCAAATTTTCCAGGTAGGAGACTACGGCTCGAGCTCCGCGGCGGGCCAGCACCAGTGCTTCGAGCAGCGAGTTGCTGGCCAGGCGATTGGCCCCGTGCAAGCCGGTGCACGCCGCTTCGCCGCAGGCATAAAGCCCGGGCAGGAGGGTTTCGGCGTCGAGGCTGGTTTCCACTCCGCCGCAGTTGTAGTGCGCGGCCGGCACCACCGGGATGCGGTCCCGGGCGATGTCGATTCCGCTCTCGAGGCAGGTTTCGTAAATCACCGGAAAGCGTTGCTTCAGGAACTCCCCGGAATGGTGGGTGATGTCGAGCCACACGTGCGGGCTGCCACTCTTTTTCATCTCCGCGTCGATGGCGCGGGCCACCGTGTCGCGCGGGGCGAGTTCTCCCTGGGGGTGATAGCGCGCCATGAAGGCCTCACCATCCATATTCCGCAGGACGGCGCCCTCGCCGCGCACGGCTTCGCTGATCAGGAAGCGTTTCTCGTCGGAACCGTACAGGGTCGTGGGATGAAACTGAATGAACTCCATGTTCATCACCGGCACGCCCGCGCGGTAGGCCATGGCGATGCCGTCGCCGGTGGCGATGTCGGGATTGCTCGTATAGAGATAGACTTTGCCGATTCCCCCGGCGGCGATCATCACCGCCCGCGCGCTGAACGTACGCACCCGGTTGGCGTGCACATCGAGCGCGTACAGGCCCACCACCCGGTCGTCTTCGGGCGATTCGCCTTTCGGGCGCCCTTCCAGTTTCCCGCGGGTAATGATGTCGATGGCGAACGTGTGCTCCAGGACCACGATATTCGGTGAGCGCGACACCTGCGCCAGAAGCGCCTCCTCGATCGCCTTGCCGGTCATGTCCTTGACGTGCAGGATGCGACGGCGCGAATGCCCGCCTTCGCGACCGAGATCGAACTCGCCGTCCTCCCCCTGGGAAAAACGCAACCCGAACTCGATCAACTCCCGGATCCGCCGCGGGCCCTCCCGCACGATGGCGCGAACCACTTCTTCGTCGCACAGTCCATCGCCGGCCTCCAGGCTGTCGCGCACGTGACTGTCGAACTCATCCTCCTCCGAAGTCACGCAGGCGATTCCCCCCTGGGCGTAATTGGTGTTGGAGTCGGCGCGGTTCTTCTTGGTCAGGATGCCGACGCGCCAGCCTTCCGCCGCTACCGCCAGCGCGAAACTGAGGCCCGCAATACCGCTGCCCACCACCAGGACGTCGAATTCGTTGTCTCGCATCGGAATCAGAGAGGAGTATTGTCGATGAGCCGGACCTCATCGACCCAGACCGCCACCGCCAGAAGCGATTTGCCCGAAACGATCTCACGGCGGCGCTCCATGGTTTCGGAATCGACGACTTCGACATAGATCACCCGCAGCCGGCGCCGGCTCGTCAGCATGTTGGTCACTTCGGCCTCCACCCGGTCCGTGTTGGTGACCCCGGATTCCACCATCTCCCGGGCACGGGTCAGGGCCTGGAAAATCATCTTGGCATCCTCGCGCTGACCGGCGGTCAGGTGGATGTTGCGCGAACTCATGGCCAGGCCGTCCTCCTCGCGCACAGTCGGCTCGACCATAATCTCGACCCCGAAGTGCAGGTCGGCCACCATTTTCCGGATCACCGCCGCCTGCTGGGCGTCTTTCTGACCGAAAACCGCGAAGTCGGGGCACACGATGTTGAACAGTTTCGCCACCACGGTCAGGACCCCGCGAAAATGGTTGGGACGCGAAATGCCACACAGGTGACGGCTGTATCGCTCCTCGTCCACATACGTGGAGTACTTCGGCGGATACATCTCCTCACCCGGCGGGCAGAACAGGTAATCCACCCCGCTTTCACGACACGCGGCCAGGTCCTGATCGAAGTCCTGCGGGTAGCGATCGTAATCCTCGTTGGGGCCAAATTGAATGGGGTTGACGAACAACGAAACTACCACCCGATCGGCCCGTTTCCGGGCCGCCTCGATCAGGCTCAGGTGCCCCCGGTGCAGGTAACCCATGGTCGGGACAAAGCAGATCGTCTCACCGGCCGACCGCAGCCGCGCCACGACCTCCCGCATCTCCGCGGTGGAGCGTATGACTTCCGTTTTCCTTTCCTTTTCCATAATCGTTGTTCCGGGGAATCTCCGGCGCCGATCCGCCGGCGGCCGACCGGGGGACCACGGAATTCGTCGAAAAGATACGCGGGAAGGCACCGCGGTGTAAAGAGATTATCCCGACCGGAAAAATCGGTTTGCCCCGCGCGCGTTCACCGCATTTAAATCGTCGGTTTTCAATCATGAGCGACTCCTACATTCAGAAACTCTTCGCCGAGCGCATCGGGGGGGCCGAATACGGCAAATCCACCGCGATTTACAAGTTCGCCAAGATCAAGATGGCCAAAGCGGAGGCCCGCAAAAAGAACCCGGACATCCCCCTGATCGACATGGGCGTCGGCGAACCGGACGAAATGGCCTACCCCGAAGTGGTGGAAACCCTGCAACAGGAAGCCGCCCGGCCCGAGAACCGCGGCTACGCCGACAACGGGGGGATGGGCTTCCGCGAGGCCGCGGCGGAGTACATGAAAAAGGTGTTCGGAGTGAAGGAACTCGACCCCGAAACCGAGATCATCCACTCTATCGGCAGCAAGACCGCTCTCTCCATGCTCCCGGCCGCGTTCGTCAATCCGGACGACTACGTCATCATGACCGTGCCGGGGTATCCCGTGCTGGGCACCCACGCCCGCTACTACGGCGGCCGGGTTCACAACGTGGAATTGTCCGAGGAAAACGACTTTCTGCCGAACCTCGGCTCGATTCCGCGCAACGTCCTGGAAAAGGCGAAGATCCTCGTCCTCAACTACCCGAACAATCCGACCGGAGCCTCGGCCACCCACAAATTCTTCGAACAGGCTGTCCGCTTCGCCAAGGAAAACAAACTCATCATCGTCCAGGACGCCGCCTACGGCGCTCTCGTCTTCAAGGGGAAACCCCTGTCCATTCTCAGCGTGCCCGGCGCCCGCGACGTGGCGGTGGAACTGCACTCCCTCTCGAAGAGCTACAACATGACCGGATGGCGGATCGGCTTCGTCTGCGGCAATCCCATGATCGTCAAAGCGTACGGCGACATCAAGGACAACAGCGACTCCGGGCAATTTCTGGCCATCCAAAAGGCCGGAGTGACCGCCCTCAAGAAACCGGCGATCACCGAGAAGATTTGCCAGAAATACTCCCGGCGCATGGACCTGCTCGTGCAGGCCCTGCGTACCGCCGGCTTCGCCGCCACGAAGCCCAACGGCTCCTTCTTCCTCTACACCCGCGCACCGCATTCCGCCACCCGCGACGGGAAGACCACGGAGTTCGATTCCGCCGAGGCTTTCAGCCAGTGGCTCATCGGCGAACAACTCATCTCCACCGTGCCCTGGGACGAGGCCGGCGCCTACATCCGCCTCTCCGTCACCTTTGAAGCCATGGGCGAAAAGGAGGAGAAGCGGATCAGCGACGAAATCGCGAAGCGTCTGGCCCCGTACACCTTCGCGTTCGAGTGATGCGACGCGAGCCCGCCTTCGTGGTCTCCTGCGAACACGCGTCGGCGCGGGTTCCGGCGACATGGCGGGCCGTTTTGCGCGACTACCTGCCCCTGTGCGACGAACACGAGGTCCGGGACCCGGGTATCGGGGAGATCGGGCGGGAACTCGCCGGCCTGCTCGAAGCGCCGTACTTCCCGGGCACGTTCACCCGACTGCTGGTGGATCTCAACCGGTCGATCAACCATCCGGAATTGTTCTCCCCGCCGGTGCGCGAACTCCCGGCCCGCGCACGCACCGACATTCTCTGCGAATATTACCACCCCTACCGCCACCGCGTGCGCCAGGAAATAGAGAACCTGGTCGCCGCCGACCGGCCCGTGATCCACCTCTCGATCCATTCCTTCACTCCCGAACTCCACGGACGAAAACGGCGGAACGATTTCGGCCTGCTCTTCGACCCCTGGCGAAAAGGCGAGGACGAACTCGCCGAACCGTGGCTCCACCTCCTGCGCCGACGCGCCCCGGACCTCATTTGTACGCCCAACGAACCCTACACCGGCACCAGCGACGGCCACGTCCCGGTCCTCCGCCGCTACCTGCGTCGCGCCTCCTACCTCGGCTACGAACTGGAATTCAACCAGAAGCTCCCTCTCTCCAGGAACGCGCCGGCCTACGCCCGCTGGATTCAACGCACCCTGCGAGCGGCCCTGGCGTCACACCCCGCCCGCCTCTGAGGCCGCCAGACTCCCATAAGAAAAATCATTGTCGTCGGGACAACTTTTTGAAAACGTGCGGTGTGGGGTCGCACGGTGTCGCCGGCACGGCCCTCGCGAACCGAACCGGAGGCGGAATCTCGCGGGACGGAAGACGCAATGTCGTCCCGGGTTCCAACGAGGATCAATCGCATAACGAACCGTCAAACATGGAAATCACCAGTACGGCATTTAAAAACGGCGAGGAGATTCCCGAAAAGCACACCCTCGACGGCGGAAACATCCGTCCCCCGCTGCGTTTCAGCGGAGTTCCGGAGGGAGCGCAAAGCCTCGTTCTCTTCATGCAGGACCTGGATTCCCCCATCGGTCCATTCACCCACTGGGTGGTCTGGAACCTCCCGCCGGATATCGGAGAGATCGGCGACGCACCCCTGCCCGCCGCCGCGCAGACTGGGATCAATGGTTTCGGCGAAACGCGCTACGCCGGACCCTGCCCGCCTTCGGGCCGCCATCGCTACCGCTTCCGCCTCATCGCGCTCGACACCCGGCTCGAAGCCACGTCGCCGGACCGCAAGGACCAGATTGAAAGCGAAATGGAGGGCGACGTCCTCGCCGAAGCTAGTCTGACCGGCCTTTACGCGGCCCGGTTCTGAACCGAGCCACGCATCCGTTTTCAAGACCAACCGAAACTCCTCTCCCATGCCCGGAAGAATTCCCAAGCGCTTCAAACTCAAAGTCAGAAAGTTCTTCAAGACGGTCAACTTCACCGTCTTCTGGATCTCGATGTTCGTCGTGATCGCGTTCGTACTCTTCGGGGTGCTTTACCCCGATCCGGCGAAGGCGGGATTCGACGCCATCCACGGCTTCATCACCGAGTACTTCGGCTGGTACTACCTGCTGGCGGTGACGTTTTTCCTGGTGTTCGCCCTGTGGTTGATGTTCAGCCGCTACGGCAGCATCCGCCTCGGTCCCGCCCGCGAGAAACCGGAATTCAGCTTCGTGGCCTGGTTCTCCATGCTGTTCAGCGCCGGCATGGGCATCGGTCTGGTCTTCTGGAGCATCGCGGAACCGATCTTCTACTACCAGGACCCGCCCATGGGCGAGGGCTTCACGCCCGAGGCGGCCGAGACCGCCATGCTGTTCACCTTCTTCCACTGGGGCCTCCACGCCTGGGCCATTTACGTCGTGGTGGCCCTCACCCTGGCCTACTTCTCCTTCCGCTTTCACCTGCCCTTCACCATCCGGTCGATCTTCTACCCGCTCATCGGTGACCGGATTTACGGCCCCATTGGGCACGCCATCGACATCCTCGCCATCTTCGCCACACTCTTCGGCCTTGCCACGTCGCTCGGGCTCGGGGTGATGCAGCTCAACACCGGCCTCAACATCCTGACCGGCATGGCGGTCTCGGTGGGCAACCAGGTCCTGCTCATCGCCGCGATCACCGCCATCGCCGTCGGCTCGGTGGTCTCCGGACTCCACCGCGGCCTCAAGTGGTTCAGTATCTTCAACCTCGGGGTGGCGGTCCTGCTGATCCTGTTCCTCTTTTTCGCCGGTCCCACCCTGTTCAATCTGCGCTTTCTGGTCGATTCGACCGGCAACTACCTCCAGAACCTCATCCAGCTCAGCTTTTGGAACGACGCCATGAGCGACTCCGAATTTCAGAAGGGATGGACCATCTTTTACTGGGCCTGGTGGATCGCGTGGTCGCCGTTTGTGGGCATCTTTATCGCCCGGGTCTCCCGGGGGCGCACCATCCGGGAATTCGTCGCCGGCGCTCTTCTCCTGCCCACCCTGTTCGTGTTCGTCTGGCTGACCGTCTTCGGCGGCACCGCCCTCCACCTGGAAATGGCGGGCGCCGGCATCGCGGAAGCCGTGGCCGAAGACCGCACCGTCGCCCTCTACACCACCCTCCAGCAACTGCCCTGGCCGCTGATCACCTCGATCGTCGCCAGCGTGCTGATCGTCACCTATTTCGTGACGTCCTCCGACTCCGCCACCTACGTGGTGGACGCCCTCATCACCCGCGGCAGCATGCGTTCGCCGACCCGGCAGCGCGTCATCTGGGGGATCACCGAGGGTGCCATCGCGGCCGTCCTCCTCTACACCGGTGGCGAACAGGCACTGGAAAGCCTGCAGACGGGCTCCATCACCACCGGTCTGCCCTTCTCCATCATCCTGCTGTTTGTCTGTTTCAACCTGTTCCGGGCGCTGCGCCGTGAATTCGACGTGGAAGGCGTCGATCCGGAAACCGAAGCCGCCAAGGCCGAAATCAGCGACGAACAGGCTCTCACGGACGACTCGAACAGCGGCGGCCGGAGCTGACCCCCGGCCGCCCTCCGTCACAGGTCGAGCGCCCGGATTCCGTTGACCACGAACTGAACCGCCACCGCCGAAAACAGCAGCCCCATCAGGCGCCGCATCACCCGCAGCATGATGGGGTTGATCCAGCCGGCCCCGTGCGACGAGCCTTTCAGGATCCAGTAGATCAACGTGTAAACCACCGCCACCGCCACGAGAAGAACCAAGGTGTGGCCGAAGGTGACCGCCTGGGTCTGGAGAATGATCACCGTGGAAATCGCGCCGGGACCGCACAGCAGTGGCACGGCCAGAGGGGTGATGGCGATATCCTCCTGTTCCGTGGCCAACTCCTCCTCCTCCGCGGTCAAGCGCGACGGCTGGCGCGTGGCGCGCACCATCTCAAAGGCAATAAAGAAGAGGATCACCCCGCCCGCGATTTGGAAGGCCGGCAACCCGATACCCATGACGGTGAAGATAAACTGCCCCGTCAGAGCGAAAAACAACATCACCACAGTGGCCACCACGCACGCAATTCGAACCATTCGGACCCGGGTTTCCGGCGTGTCGTTCGGGGTCATGGCCAGAAAGAGCGGCACCGTCGAGAACGGATTGATGATCACGAACAGGGAAAACGGGGCGAGAATCGCAAATTCCAATACCGACATCTCCACCGATAAACAGCGGCGGACGGCCCCGGCGTCGAGCCTTTTCGCGCTCCCCGCCGAATGCGGCGCTCCCGCGCCGCCGCCCAACGGGCGCTTGATCCGGTGACAAGGTCCGGTAACAATACCCGACCATGATATACCGCGAAATCCAGAACACCCCCGTGCCCGCCCTCGGCTTCGGAACCTTCAAACTCCGCGACGACACCTGCCGGCGCCAGGTGCTCCAAGCACTCGAAGTCGGCTACCGGCACATCGACACCGCCCGGATCTACGACAACGAGAAACAGGTCGGCAGCGCCCTGGCCGAGACGGACGTCGCCCGCGAGGAGTTCTTTCTCACATCGAAGATCTGGGTGGAGGAACTCGAACCGGCCAACGTTCACCGCTCCTGCGAAACCAGCCTCCGCCTGCTGGGCACCGATTACCTCGACCTGTACCTCATCCACTGGCCGAGCGACCGCTACCCACTCGACGCGACGCTGGAGGCCATGAGCGAGCTGCGCGAGCAGGGGAAAATCCGTCATCTGGGTGTCAGCAACTTTCCCCCGAGCTACTTTGAGCGCGCCTGCGGCCTGGCGCCCGTCTTCACCAACCAGGTCGAGTATCACCCGCTGCTGGGCCAGGACCGCCTGCTCGAACTGGCCCGGGCCCACAACGTGCTGTTCACCGCCTACAGCCCCCTGGCTCAGGGCGCGGTGCTCAAGGAACCCGTCCTCAACGAAATCGGCGCCAAACACGGCAAGAACGCGGCCCAAGTCGCCATCCACTGGCTGTTGCAGCAGGACGGCGTCGCCGCCATTCCGCGCACCGGCAGCGAGGAGAATTTGCGCGGCAATTTCGACGTGTTCGACTTCGAACTCGACGCCGACGACAACGAACAGATCGCCCGCCTCCCGAAAAACGTACGCACCATCAATCCCGCCTTCGCTCCGGATTGGGAGGACGACGACACCTGACCGGCGGTGATTCCGGCTACACCGGCACCGTCTCGGCTTTCAGGTCTCGGTTCATCAAATCGTTCAGCGCGTCCGCCGGGTTCTTGGCCCGGTACAGAATGGCGTGGACTTCGTTCAGGATGGGAGCCTCCAACTTCCGTTCCTCGCACAGCTCCTTGAACGCCGCTGTGGTGCGGTAACCCTCCACCACGGTCCGGCGGCCTTTCAGGAGTTCCGCCACCGCTTTGCCCTCGCCGATCGCCAGGCCGAAGGTCCGATTGCGACTCCAATCCCCGTGACTGGTCGCCACCAAGTCCCCGAACCCGCTCAATCCGTAAAACGTCTCCGGCCGGGCGCCCAGGGCGCTTCCGAGCCGCACCATCTCGGCCAGGGCCCGGGTGAGCAGCGCCGCCCGCGCGTTGTCGCCGAGCCGCAAACCGTCTCCGCAACCCGCTGCAATGGCGTAAATGTTTTTGAGGCAACCGCCCAGTTCGACCCCCCGCACGTCGTTGCCCCGGTACACCCGCAGCTTGCCGCCGCTGACGGCGGCCTGCACCGCCTCCAGTTCGTCGTATTCGGCGCCCGCCGCCAACACCAGGGCGGTCGGTTTCCCCTCCGCCACCTCGGCCGCCGATGTCGGTCCGGCCAGCACCGCGTGGTGGTAGTCGGGAAGGAGCTCTTCCATGATTCTGGTGGGAGCCAGATGAGTTCCTTCCTCCAAACCCTTCGCCAAGCTGACGAAAGCCCCGAGTGATCGCGCAGCCCCCAGATTCTTCGCCACGGCGCGACAGGTTTCCCGCATGCCGTGCGACGGACACGCCAGCAGGACCACTTCCGCCTCCATCAGCGCGGGCGTCAGTTCGTGCCCGATCTGCATGCTCAAAGGCAGGGAATGCCCGGGCAGGTAGTCTCCGTTCTCCCGGCTCGAGGAGAGCTCGAGCGCCTGTTCAAAACGCCGCGGGACGAGGGTCACCACGTGTCCCTGCCGGTTCAAGTGCAGCGCCATGGCCGTTCCCCAGGCACCCGCTCCGATCACACAAAAATTCATGGCTCAAAAAAAAGTTCACTCCTTCCGTTCCGGGAACCGTCCGTCGCGCACTTCGCCGGCATAGCGCCGAAACGCCTCCTCCATCGCCGGCCCCAAATCGCCGAAACGCCTGGCGAACGAGGGCGATTGTTCCGGATTCAATCCCAACAGATCGTAGGAAACCAGGATCTGGCCGTCGCAATCCGGCCCCGCTCCGATACCGATCAGCGGAATCTTCAGGGTACCCGCCAGCTCCCGGGCACAGTCGGCGTCGACCATTTCCGCGACCACTGCGAAAGCCCCGGCCCGCTCCACCGCCCGGGCGTCGGTCAGCAGTTGCTTCCGCTCCTCCGGCGTTTTTCCGAATTTGCGGTATCCGCCCAAACGGAGCACCTGCTGCGGCAACAACCCGATGTGTCCCAGCACCGGCACCCCGGCGCCCACAAGCGCGGCGATGCGGTCGGCCATCGACTCGCCGCCCTCGATCTTGACCGCCCCGGACCCCGCCTCCTGCAGGCAGCGCATGGAGGAGGCGAGCAACCGGTCGAAATCGCGGTGCGCCTCGCCGAACGGAATGTCCGTCACCACCAACGCCTCGGGCGCCGCCCGGTTTACCGCTGCCGAGTGATGGACCATCATGTCCAGCGTCACCGGCACCGTCGTCTCGAATCCGAGCACCGTGTTCCCGAGTGAATCGCCCACCAGGATCAGATCAATCCCCGCCCGGGACGCGTAGTGGGCGGAGGGATAATCGAAGGCCGTCACCGCCACAAGCGGTCGCTGCCCTTTTAGAGAACGGATGCTGCGTGTCGTCGCTTTCACAGGAATTCGGGGATGCGTTCGTTCGCCACGATCTGTTCGAAGGTCTCGCGGACGTTGACCTCCGCCGTCCGATCGCCATCGACCAGGAGTTCGGCGGGCATCGGCCTGGTGTTGTAACGTCCGGCCATCACAAAACCGTACGCCCCGGCGCTCATCAGGGCAAGCCGGTCTCCCTCGCCCACCGCGGGGAGGAGGCGCCCCTTGCCGAAACAGTCCCCGCTCTCGCAAATCGGCCCGACCACGTCGGCCTCGAATTCCCCGTCGCTCTCGGCGAGGGGCACGATCTCGTGGTAAGCCTCGTACATCGCCGGGCGCAGGAGATCATTCATGGCGGCATCGACCACCACAAAGTTCCGCGTCGGGCTCCGCTTTACATGTTCGACCCCGGTCAGCAACACCCCTGCGTTCCCGGTCATGTACCGGCCCGGTTCCAGGAGAATTTCCAGATCGAGATCGCACAACAGGGGCGCCAGCGCCTCGCCGTAACGCTCCGGCGTGAGCAGACCGGCGCCGTCTCCGCTTTCCCACCAGGCCGGATCCCCGCTGGCGAGGGCACGATCATAACTGATGCCGATTCCGCCCCCGATGCTGAAATAGCTGATCCCGTGGGCGTCCTTCAGTTCTCGCACCAAAGGCAGCATCTTCCCGACCGCAGCAACAAAGGGATCGATCTTTGTGATCTGCGACCCGATGTGGATCTGCACCCCGCGCGGTTCGACATTGTCGAGCTCGGCGGCGCGCCGGTACAGGGCCGCCGTCTGATCGAAGGGCACCCCGAATTTGTTCTCACTGCGGCCGGTGGTGATCTTGGCGTGGGTGCCGGCGTCCACATCCGGATTCACCCGTACCGCCACCGGAGCCCGCAATCCGAGTCGCCCCGCCACCCGGTCGATGCGTTCCAACTCCGCCTCGCTCTCCACGTGAAAACTGAAAATGCTGTTGCGCAGGGCCAGTTCGATTTCCTGTTCTTTTTTGCCAACTCCGGCGAACACACTGGTGGAAATATCGCCACTCGCCGCCAGCACACGACGAATCTCCCCGCCGCTCACCAGATCGAACGCCGCTCCCAGATTCGCGAACAGACGCAGCACGGCCAAATTCGAATTCGCCTTCATCGCGTAGCAGACGCGCGTCCGAATCCCCGGCAGGCTTTCCGCCAGGCGACGGTAATTGTCGCGCATGGTCCCGGCGCTGTACACGTAACAGGGCGTGCCGTACCGATCGGCCACCTCGTCCAGATCGACCGATTCACAATGCAGTTTGCCGTTCCGATAGTTGAACTGATGCATAACCCCGGAAATAAAAGAGGATTCGGGAACGAGGGCAACGTCCAAAGTCCTTCCCGCCCCCCGAACCGACCGGCGGCCCACGCCCGTTCACACCCCGCATCTCATTCATAAACGGGAATTTTCGATAAAAATTTTTCAAAAACCGGTCCACCTCTTGCCAATCCGATTCGAAACCGGTAACAATGCCCACATTCGGACCGAGCCAACCCAATCAATCATTTTAACACCGTGCGAATCCTGAACAGAAAATCGACCCGTCTCTTCCGTGACCGCAAACTCACTTTCGGGCTGATGAAAGCCGGCCAGGGCCACGAACCCGACATTATCAAGAATCCGCAGTTCGTCAGCTTCCTGCAACAGAGCGGTTTCCGCGAACGCATCAACCCCGACCACTACGAAAAGAAGATGCGCCGCCGCCGCCGCTTCGCCTACGCCTGCATCATCCTCATCGTCGCCGCCTTCAGCTGGGTCATGCTCGAAAGCGCCCAGGCCCTGGCCCTCTTCTGAGCCACCCCACACACCACACCGCCCGCTGAAACAGGGCGCCACTTTCTTCCCGCAGCTCCGCGCCAACCGCCCC
>SLOW01000280.1 GCA_007132315.1 Opitutales bacterium | reverse complement strand
GAAAGCTTGAGACAGGGCCGGCCGCCGATGCGGGCGAGCTTGTACACCCCGTCCAGCGTGCCGTCGGGCCGTCCCGCGGCCAGCGACGTGCCGACACCGAACAGGTCGATCGGGGCGTCCTGATGAACCAGGCTTCGGATGATGTGTTCGTCGAGTTGATTCGAAGCCACGATACGCACATCCTCGAACCCGGCCGCATCCAGTTCCGCGCGGACCTGCCGGGAAAGGTACGCCAGGTCGCCGCTGTCGAGGCGCACCGCCGCCAGCGACTCTCCGCGTTCCCGCAATTCCCGGGCCACTCGCATCACGTTGGGCAGCCCGCTTTGCAGGCAGTCGTAGGTGTCGAGCAAAAGGATCGTATTCGAACCGTGCACTTCGGCGTACCTGCGAAACGCCTCCAGTTCCGTGTCGTAACTTTGGACGAAGGCGTGCGCCATCGTGCCCGCCGTTCGCAAACCGAAGGCGTGCGCGGCGGCCAAGTTGGAAGTGGTGTCCACCCCGCCGACACAAGCCGCCCGGGACGCCCAGTGTCCGCCCGGTCCCTGCGCTCGGCGCAGACCGAATTCACTCAACCCCCGCGCTCCGGCGGCCAGCCGGCACCGGGAGGCCTTGGTGGCCACCAGGGTCTGGAAATTCATGACGTTGAGGATCACGGTCTCCAACAATTGCGCCTCGAGAAGCCCTCCTTCAACGATCAGCACAGGCTCGAGTGGAAACACGACCTCTCCCTCCCGGACCGCGCGAATCGTTCCGGAAAAGCGGAAATCGCGCAACGTCGCGAGGAATTCCCGCTCGAATCCGTCCCATTCGAGGAAAGCCAGTTGCTCATCCGAAAAAGAGAATTCCTCAAGGAGCTCGGTCAGCACGGACCACCCGGCCGCAATGGCGTACCCGCCCTCAAACGGGAGTTTACGGAAGAAGTAATCGAACACGGCGGGCTCGTTTTCCCGGCCGTCCCGCCAATAGGCCCAAGCCATAGTCAATTCGTAACGATCCGTGTAAAACCCGTAGGGTGGATCGGCCGCCTTCATACCCGAAGGAAATCATCCTTCCGCCAAATCATCAAGTGCGAATGCGGGCAGCCGCGTCACTCCTCCTTGAAAGCCAGACCGTATGCCTCAACCGCGGAAACCCGGCGGAGCCCGGATTGTACTACTCTTTAAGGATTCGCCGCGCCCAGTATTTCGTCAGACCCGGGCGCCCGGCCGCGCCAAAGTTGTAGAGCGCCTGGTGGGAAGGTTGGTTCGAGTGGGCGTACTGACCGAAGCCCATGCCTCCCCCGACCGCCATTTCGGTCATTTCGTGAATTTCGAAATCGTAGCCGCCGATGTTGTAATACGGCTCGGTCGCCAACATCTCCTCCTGTTTCCTCACCAGAGCGAATCGGGAAACAACCGCGGGGAATCGGGACGCATGTTGGGGTGAGCGATAATCCCCTTTTCGCCGATCATCACCAGTCCGCCTTCAGTATTATAGTCCGGCCCTGTTTCCGGCAGATTGTAGCCTTCCGGAAGGCGCGGGGCGGTCGGATTCCAGCAACGCCCCCCGGCTTCCTCCCAAGGACCGGTGAACGGATTGCCTTCATCGCACGCGGCGCTGGAATGATCGGTGTCGCTTTTGATCGGCCTACCGTGTTCCGTTCAGGAAAGCGTTGACTCCGTAATAGGCCGGCAGGATGGCCTCATCGTAGGATGCCAGGACGGATCCGCCTCGCATGTCCGTCCAACGAAATCGCGCGGTTTCGTTACGAACTGTATTCATTATTTGACTACAATATTTCCAGAAGTATTACAATCGCAATAAGAACAGGATCCGGTGGTGGGCGGAACAGGATTTCACCAAGCCCGGAATTGACCGCCATCTTCCTCCCACAAACCAAAAAAAGACCGCAGCATGAAACGTATCATCACAAAAAGCTCACCGCAAAATCGCGCCGCCCCACCCGCCTGTTGACGAACGCCGCGCCTTCGGTCCCGATGACGAATGGTTCGATTGACTGCGGCGAGACTTATGGCGCAATCTTCCGGCTCCATTCTTCCGGTTCCCGTTCAGGAGGGGGATAGCGTCGAATGCCACCGTACCGCAGGTAGGTTTCAAAAATCTCGGGGTCGGGTCCGACTATCCGCGGATCGCCGAACTCTTCCAGGTGGGTCTCGAGCCGCTTCGCCAGATCGAGGCGAATGTCCGCGTATTCGGGATGCCCGGCCAGGTTGTTCAAGCAGCCCGGATCGTTGCGAATGTCGTATAACTCTTCCGCAGGCCGCCTGCCCACAGCCAGCAAAAAATACTCACGGTATTTTTCGTGATCGCTGTTTTCGACGAGAAACGTTTTAGTCGGGCTGTCACCGATATCCGCGAACGCGTTACCGCCGTGGCTGCGCGGATAAAACGAACCATCATCCCGCAACGCCTGCGGCGCGCCCGCGGGCCACCGGTCAGGGTAAAAGTTGTGAATATAAAGATATTCCTGCGTGCGGATCGCCCGTATCGGATAACCCAGATTATCATGGCGGGCGCTGGTGTGCCGCTCACGCCCGAGATACACCGCATCTCTCTCCGGTTCAACGATTCCCTCTTTTCCGGAACGCAGCAGGCCAAGCATGGTGCGCCCGGATATTGGATATTCTTCAGGTTTCCCGACGCCCGTGGCATCGTAGATCGTCGCAGTGATGTCGATCAGATCGATTAAGTCATCGACAACGCGTCCGGCCGGCACCTCCGCTCCCCAACGGACCGCAAGGGGAACACGCACCCCGTATTCGTATAGGTTGGCCTTGGCGCGCGGAAACCCCATGCCGTGGTCGCTGGTGACGATAACGATGGTATTATCCAGTTCACCGGCCTCCTCCAGCATGGCAAGCATCGCTCCGAGATTCTCATCAAATACCTCGATCATTCTGAGGTAGTCGGCTATGTGGCTGCGAACCTCCGGAACGTCCGGGAGAAACGGCGGAACCTCGATCGCCTCCAAATCAAAACCCGCCGCCACCCCGCTGCCGAGGTTGGCGCGGATCGTCCCGGGATGGGGCTCACGCGCTCCGTACCAGAAAAAGAAGGGACGCTCTTCAGGGCGTTCCTCGAGCGTGCGCGCCTCCTCGAAACCATAAGCGCCGGCGTGAATCCAACTCTGATCGTCGGAGATCGCGTATAGGATGTTCGGGGGGCGTTCCCGCTCGTCCGCCAACTCCGCTCCCGCCACCAATGGCGAAAGAATAAGCCCACTAACACATGCCGTGCCAATTCCTGCTTTGATCATCTATTTCGCTCTCCCGGCACCAAGTTGGTTCTATCTTTCCAACCAGCTTACGCAGCGTTGGGTACGTGTCCAGCCATAGATTGCAGCGCCTTGCACGCGAGGATCAGCTCGTTCTGGATCGCACGGGTTCCGAACGTCCAGGTCTCCACGGCACTGGATCGGCAAGAATCAAGTTGAAGAGTTCATGAATGATATCTCTTCGTTTCAGTCGATGGGTGCGGTGGTAATGTGCCGTTGTTGCCGGCAAGCGGCCTTTTCCGTTTGGTTGGGGGAGACCGTACCCGAAGAAGCGACTCCTGATTTTACAGAGCGCCATTCGCGCTAATATCCCAACCTCAAGGCAATAACTATTTCTTATTGCATACTCACCTTCCGGGCTCCAGAATATGGCCACGGGAGGAATCATGGAAGACAATTTGCCAGGAAGCGTTCGGGAAATAGAGTCCGAAGCGAAACGGATCCTGGAAGAGGCCCGCACTGGAGCCGCTGAAATCCTCCGGAACGCCCATGAGCAGGCGGAAGCAATCGCCGCTGGCGATTTGCCGTTGGATGAGGTCGGCGCCGAATGCGCGGCGCTGATCCGAAACGCACGCGAACAGGCCGAACGTACGGTCAAAGACGCCGAAAACACCGCCCAGGCGCTCAGCGCGACGGCCGCCTCAAGGGTCGATGCCTGTGTCGCTGAGTTGGTGCGGATCGTCTCGAGAAAGGATGCGTGAACCTCATCGTCAACACGCCCGAGCCGATGTGGCGGATGCGTCTGCTCACGGTCAAGGAACAGGCCGCATCGGCCCTGATCGCGCTGCATCGGGCGGGCGTCCTACACCCCGAGGAAGGCAGCGCGCTCGGTCCCGTGGACCGGGAGGCGATTGAACGCGACCGAGGCACCGTCAATTCACTCCTTGGAATCCTCGATGAGGTGCTGGCTCCTATGCCGCCGGACGCCGTGGTGCGAATTCGCGCGGCGAACGACGCCGTTCTCACCCGTTCGGTCGGCGAGATCGAGAGCGAAACCCGTCACCTGTGCGCGCGTCTTACCGCCTTGCACCGGAGGGTCGATCAACTTGAATCCGAGGAGCGCCATTGGAGGCGCCTCGGCCAACTCGCCGTGGTCCTTTCGCAACGCATCCCGCTGCAAAGCGGCGATCTTTCCTTTACCGGCCAACTCCTGTTCTCCCGCCTGGCGGTCCTGCCGCAGGAAGGCGCGGAATCGCTCCTGCCGCAATTGGAGGCGATGTGCCTGAACTGCGAACGCATCGAAACCGAGCATGAGACGGCGGTATTCCTGGTCGGTGAACTCCGGGAAAAAACTAGGATCGAAGCATGGGTCCTTCGCCACGGCCATTTCATTTCCCCGCCCGGGGACGGCTGCCCGCTGGAGGCACTGCCCGCCCGGGCGGAGGCGGCCGCGGCCCGGCTGGCGTGCGAACAAACGGACTTGCGAACTGAAATCGAAACCCGGACCGGCGAACACCTGGAAAACCTCGTCCTCCTGCGGGAAGCCCTTTTCGCCGAACACGAACGCCTGACCGCGCTCGCCTGGGCCTCTGAATCCGAACACGTCACACTTTTCGAGGGATGGATTCCGGAAAGCGCCGTGGAGAAAGCCGGCGCCCGGCTTCGCGAAGAACTCGGCGGCGTCCATATCGAAACCTCACCGGCGGGCCCCGAGGACGATCCCCCCAGCAAACTGCGAAACCTCGCCGTCCTGCGTCCGTTCGAGGTGGTGATCCACCTGTTCGCCACCCCCCGCTACCGGGAATGGGACCCGACGCCGGTCATCGCGTATTCCTTCGCCCTCTTTTTCGGTATCATGCTGAGCGATGCGATCTACGGCCTGCTGCTGCTAGTCCTCGCGTACACCTTGTTGCCTAAACTCACGGAGGACCCGGACTCGGAGGAATTCCGCATGTTTCGACGGATGCTGAGTATTTGCGCCGGGTGCGCCATCGCCGGCGGCCTCCTCACGGGAACCTATCTGGGCGACTTCCTGACCCGCTTCCTCGGCGCCCCGGATCTCGCGCTCTCTCAAAGCCTCCGGCACCTCTATGGAGACCCGATGCTTTTTATCGTGGTCGCCCTGTTGATCGGCCTGGCCCACGTCAACTTCGGCCACGCACTCATGCTGATTCGAGGGATACGGGAAAAGAAACCTCACGCGATTCTCGGACGGGCCGGCCTGTTTCACATCCAGATCGCCTCCATCCCATGGATTCTCCGCTTGCTTGGGATCAAGGTTCCCGCGCTCGGTGACACCGCTTACCTCTTGCTCGTTTGCCTCATGGCGGCCGGCGTGCTCCTGGTCATCGTCGCCTCGCTTCTCGAAAAAGGGGTGCTGCTGGGAAGTGTCCTTTGGGTTTTCGACCTGAGCGGAGTTCTCGGCGACATCATGTCCTACGCGCGTCTGGCGGGTGTCGGACTGGCCACCTACTACCTCGCCTACTCCTTCAACATGATGGCCTCCCTTATCGCCAACCTCTTCCCGGAGGGAATTCTGCGAATCACGCTGGGCGGCGCCATCGTCCTTTGCGTGCTCGTCTTCGGCCACCTGCTCAACCTGGTCCTGAGTTCCATCACCTGTTTCGTCCACTCCCTGCGCCTCTGTTTCGTCGAATTCCTCTTCAAGTTCTACGAAGGCGGCGGCAAACCCTACGCGCCCTTCCGGCTTCGCCGGCGCGAAACCCTCCCCGTTCGGACCGGAGCCCGGGCCGCCGGATGAAAGGCCACTCTTAATCAATAATCGGAGGTATCCATGCTCATCACACCCGAATCCCTCGTAATCCTCGGAGGCGCGCTCTCCCTCGCACTCGGCCTCGCCGGTTCCGCCATTGGAATGGGGATCGCCGGTTCCGCCGGCGCCGCCACGCTCTCCGAAGAACCCGGGCAGCTGCGCAACGTCATTGTGCTGGTTTCGCTGCCCATGACGCAGACTTTTTACGGACTCATCCTCCTGATTCTGTTCCTGACGACCGTGCTTCCCAACGTCGAAACCCTGGAAGTTAAAGACGGAATGGGTTTCGCCGCCCTGGCCTGCGGTCTGATCGGCGGGCTGGCCCAATTCGCCTCCGCCGTCTACCAGGGGAGCGTCTGCGCCTCGGGAATCTCACTCCTCGCACGCACCCGGGGAAAGATTCTCACCAACGCCATGATGCTCGCGGTCTTCGTCGAACTCCTCGGCGTGCTCGGACTGGTGTTCACCATCATGGCCCTGAACCTCCTGGGGTTGTTCTGACCACAACCGAACATAATCCGCCATGAAAGATCTCTCCGAATCGGTTCTCAGCAAAGTGCGCACCGAAGCCCAGACCCTCCTCCGCAAGGCGGAGGAAGAGGCCCGGCATAACCTGGAAAAGGCGAAGAAATCGCGCCGGGCCGAAATCGAAAAGGAAACGCGGCGCCTCCTCGCCAAAGCCGAAACCGAAGCGGCGCGGATCAAAGCCCATGCCGTCATGCAGGCCCGAAACCGGATCGCCACCGCCAAGGCCGAAGTGATTGCCGAAATCAAACGCCGCGCCCAGACCGAGCTCGACCGCGTCCCGGTCGACCCGGGCAGTCTGGAAATCCTCATCGCGGAAGCCATCGAAGCACTGGACAACCCTTCGCGGGTCACGGTGGCCGTTCGGGCCGAAGACCTGGAAACCGCCCGTTCAGCCATCGCCGGAGACCCCCGCCTATCGGAGGCGGTCCGGTACATCGCCGAACGGCCCCTCCCCGGCGGAGTCGTCACCGAAAACGCGGACGGCTCCCTTCTGGTGGACAACACCTTCCCTACCCGCCTGGACCGCCTTGTTCCCCGCCTCCTCCCACGATTCCGAAAGGAGCTCTTCCATGAGACCTGACGCCCGGACCGCTTTCCTCCTCGCCTTTCTGAAATCAAGGGAAGCCGGGTTGGTGACCCGCGGCCACGCCGACCGGCTCGCGTCCGCCCGCGAGAACAAGGACCTCCTCAAAGTTCTCCGCGACACCGAAATCGGCGGCGCCCTGGCGGGTGCTCCCGATCGCGGCGCGCACGACCGGGATCGGCTCCTCTGGAGCCATTTGGCCGACACGGTCGAAGGACTGCTGGCACAACCGTTCTTCCCTTCAGACGCCGCGATCTTCGGCCGCGCCTACCTGCTCAAGTACGATGTCGCCAATCTCAAGACCGCGATTTCAGCCCTCGCCCTTGAAGATAAACCGGTTTTCCGGCCGATCGGAATCCTGCACAGCCGCGACCTCCTCGATCCACTGGCCGCCTGCGAAAGCATTCAGGATGTATCGGAAATCCTTGGACGAGCCAGTCTCGAATCCTTCCGCTCCGCCATCGCGGGTCTTAAACCTTCGGCCGGCCCCCGGGCGCCGTTCGCTGCCGAAGCCTCGCTCGACAGCGAATACTATCGCCTCCTGACCGACGCCTCGCGCCGCCTGGGCGAAGGCGAGGTCACGGCCATGGCATGCGGTCTCATGATCGATCTTGCCAACCTCTCCCTCGTTTTTCGCGCCCTCATCATCGGCATCGGCGCCGCGGCCTCCCGCCGCCTTATCTCCGGCGGATACCTGCTCGGACCGCAAACCCTGCACGACTGCCTGTCTCAACCCATGCAGGACGTTCCCCGCCGCATGGAACACCCTCCTTACCGGGAAATCGCATCTGAAATCGTCGATGCCTGGAAGGAGTCGGAAGCCATCTCCATTCCGGACGTAATCATCGAAAAACACCGGCTGGTCGCCCTTCGCGGGATACTTTCGCCCCGACTGGCCCCGGGCTCCGCCATGGCGTGGTTCCTGATCGTCAAGGAAATCGAAATACGCAATATCCGTCTTCTTCTGCAAGCCGTCGACGATGGCGTCGCATTTGAAGACATACGCCCACTTCTACTCTTCTGACTTGATATGAACACCAATTCTTCATCCGGAAAAGAGATCGCCATCCTGGCCGGGCCAGGACTGGCCGGCGCCCTGCGTCTGGCCGGTGTGCGCCGGGCGCGCTCCATCGAGCCGGAGGCCGTATCCGAAGATTCCGTACGCAGCACCCTGCGGAAATGGATTGCCGGAGACGAGATCGGCGTAATCGTCATTTCCGAGGAACTCGCCGCGCTCGCCCGTGACCTGATCGCGCCGCACCGGATGGGAAAGCGCGTGTTTCCCATCATCCTGGAGGTTCCCGCTGACGCGGAGAAGGCCGACTCCGCGGGCTACTATCGAAAACTCAGCCGGGATTTTCTGGGAATGGAAATCGTGCTCGACGACAACCGGCCGGCCGCCGATGGGGACGCGGAATAGAAAGGAATCATTATGGGAAAGATCTGGAGAGTTTCGGGACCGTTGATTATCGCCGACGGCATGCGGGGGACCCAGGTGTACGAAGTGGTGGAAATCGGCGACGAAGGCCTCGTCGGCGAGGTGATCGGTCTGGAGGGCGAGCGGGCGGTGATTCAGGCGCACGAGGAAACCCTCGGGTTGCGCGCCGGCGAGGAGGTGCGGGCCACCGGACGGATCCTCAGCGCCGAACTGGGCCCCGGGTTGATGGGATCCATTTACGACGGATTGCAGAAATCGCTTTTGGCCATGATCGACTCTTCCGGCGCGTTCATCCGGCGCGGCATCCAGGCGCCCGCGCTTCCGCGCGACCGGCGGTGGGCCTTTACGCCGTCGGTCAAAATCGGCGATACGGTCGAATTCGGCGACATTATTGGCACGGTCCCGGAAACCCCGCTGGTGGAACACCGAATAATGGTGCCTTACGGGGTCAAGGGACGAGTGACCGAAATTCACGAGGGCGAGTTCACGGTGGAAGAAACCATCGCCGTGCTCCAATGCAAAGCTGATAAACGGGAACTTTCCCTGATGCAGGACTGGCCGGTGCGGAAACCAAGACCCTACCGCAGCCGCCGCACCCCCTCCGGCCTGCTGACGACCGGAATGCGCATCCTCGACTACATGTTCCCCCTCGCGCTGGGAGGCAAGGCGGCCGTTCCCGGAGGTTTCGGCACGGGAAAAACCGTCACCCAGCAGCAACTCGTCCGCTGGGCCGAGACGGATCTCAATATCTACATCGGCTGTGGCGAGCGCGGCAATGAAATGGCGGACGTGCTGCACAGCTTCCGCCAACTCAAAGAACCCCGAAGCGGGCGGCCGCTGCAGGAAAAGGAAATCTTCATCGCCAATACCTCAAACATGCCGGTGGTCGCGCGGGAAGCCGGAATCTTCGTCGGGGTAACCATGGCCGAGTACTACCGCGACATGGGTTACGACGTTCTCCTGGTCGCCGACTCCACCTCGCGCTGGGCGGAAGCGATGCGTGAAATGGGCGGACGCCTGGAGGAAATGCCCGGGGAGGAAGGCTTTCCGTCCTACCTCGGTTCGCGCCTTTCCGGATTCTACGAACGGGCCGGTCGAGTGGATTGTCTGGGGGCGCCGGACCGGGTCGGATCGGTCACCATCGCCGGAGCGGTCAGTCCCCCGGGGGCGGACTTCAGTGAACCCGTCACCCAGCATACCCTCCGCATCGTCGGCGCTCTTTTCTCGCTCGATACCGCGTTGGCCAACAAACGGCATTTCCCGGCGATCAACTGGTTGTCCAGCCACAGCCAATACGTGACCGCGGTCCGCGATTGGTGGAACCGCTTCGACCCCGGATGGGAAACCACCCGCGCCGAGGCGCAAAGGATCCTGCAAAAAGAATCGGAACTGGAGGAAATCGTGCGCCTGGTCGGTCCCGAGTCGCTTCCCGACGACGACAAGCTTCTCCTCCTGGTCGCCCGCATGATCCGGGAAGACTTTCTCCAGCAGAGCGCATTCTCTGAAGCCGATACCTTTTGCACCCCGAAAAAGGCCGGACTCATGTTGAAGGCGATCCTTCGTTTTCACGAAAAAGCGCGCTCCCTGCTCGATGCCGCCGTGCCCTACGAAACGATTCGTTCGTCCCCCGTGGTGGCTCGAATCGCGCGTATGAAGGAAATCAGGAACGAAACCTTCGAGGAAAAATACCCCTCGCTCCGCGAGGCGATCGATTCGGTGCTCCAGCCCGACGCGGCGGGGGCGCCGGATCCATCCCGGGCAGAAGAATAGGAAACAACCGATGAAACGATCAGCCACCGCATTCAGGACCGGAGGGGCGGAATACCGTCCCGGAGCCACCGAAACCGACCGGCCCGCGCACGAAGCCCTGTTCGTGCGCGAAGGGCGCGTCATCCAGAAAGCCGGCGGGGCGCTCCTCATTGCCGAAGCGATTCCGGGAACGCAATACAACGAGATCGTCGAGGTTCACCTCCACAACGGGCAAATCAAGGCGGGACAAGCGATCGATATCAGTGATGAATGCACCGTAGTGCAGGTCTTCGGCGGCGTCAGTGAGGTCGACCTCAAGAACGCGCGGATCCGCTGCAAGGGCGAAACACTCCGGTTGCCGGTCACCATGGATCTGCTGGGCCGTGTATTCAACGGAATGGGACAACCGATCGACAACGGCCCGGTAATCGTTCCCGAAGGATACCTTGACATCAACGGAGAAGCCATCAATCCCGCCGCGCGCAATCCGCCGGCCGAATTCATCGAAACAGGCCTATCCGCGATCGACGGGCTCAACGTCCTGGTCCGCGGACAAAAGCTGCCCCTTTTCAGCGGTGCCGGATTGCCGCACAACCGCATTGCCGCCCAGATCATTCGTCAGGCCGCGGTCAAAGGCGGCGACGAGGATTTCGCCATCGTCTTCGGAGGGGTCGGCATCAGTTACGACGACGCCTCCTTTTTCATCGAAAACCTCCGCCAGACCGGCGCCCTCGAGCGTTCGATCGCCTTCATCAATACCGCCTCCGACCCGGCCATAGAACGTATCTCCACCCCCCGCCTGGCACTCACCGCCGCCGAATACCTCGCCTGGCAACGGGACATGCACGTGCTGGTCGTTCTCACCGACATGACCAACTACTGCGAGGCCCTCCGCGAATTGTCTTCAATGCGTGAAGAAATCCCGTCGCGCCGCGGCTATCCGGGCTACATGTACACCGACCTGGCCACCCTGTACGAGCGCGCCGGCCGCGTCTCCGGGAGCGAGGGTTCGGTCACCATCATGCCCATCCTCACCATGCCCGACGACGACATCACCCACCCCATACCCGACCTGACCGGCTATATCACCGAAGGGCAGATTGTCCTCTCGCGGAGCCTCGAACGCGGCGGGATCTATCCGCCGATCGACGTCTTCCTCTCGCTCTCCCGCATGATGAAGGAAGGCATCGGCGAGCACAAGACCCGGGAGGATCACAACAACGTGTTCATGCAGCTCTACGCCGCCTACGCCGAAGCCGCCTACCTGCGGGAAATCTCGACCATCGTCGGCGCGGACGCTCTCGGATCCCGCGACCGGATCTACCTCGATCACGCCGACCGGATGGAGGTCCGTTTTATTGGGCAACAGGAAACGGAAAGACGGTCCGTCGAGCAAACCCTGAACCTGGGCTGGGAGCTGTTCGCGGATCTTCCGGAGGAGGACCTCAAGTTGATACGTGAAGAATTCATCGCCACCTATCATCCGAAACACGCGGCGAGGGAACCGGCGCCGGAAACGGAAGGGTAAACCATGGCCCGTATACTGAAAGTCCGCCCCACCAAGATCGAACTGGTCAAACTCAAGCGAAGGCTCACCCTTTCCCGGCGGGTTAAGAAGATCCTGAACGACCGCCTCGCCATCCTCATGATGGCGTTCATCGACACGGCCCGACGCGCCATCGAAGCCCGACGCCGATTGGTCGAGGCGCGGGAGCGTGCCGACAAAGCCATGACGATCGCCCGCGGGTTCCACGGTGCCATTGCGCTCGACAAGGAGCTCGGCGCGGCCACGGCCGACATCACTCTCGGCGTATCCACAAAAAACATCGCCGGCGCGCGCATTCCGGTACTCACGCTCAATTTTTCCGACGACCACGGCCCGCGCTACGATCTCGCCGCAACCTCGTCACTGGTCGACGATGCCGCCGACGCCGGCCGGGAGGTCCTGCACGCCATCATCGCTCTGGCCGAACTCCAGCGATCCCTGGAACTGATGGGAGCGGAGATCCGACGCACCAAACGGATCGCCAACGCCCTCGAGTACCTTGTCATCCCCAGCCTGGACGAAACCGTCCGCTCGCTCTCCATGAAATTTGAAGAACGCGACCGCGAAGAAAAAGCGCGTCTCAAACACGTAAAAATCCTTCTGGCTCGAACCGCGGGCAATTGAGAGACCGGAGGAATCTTCTTTCGCTCAGGGGGAAACTGTAACACCTCAGGCCTTGACTATTGATTGCGCCAGCCAAGTCCGGTGAGACGGGGAAGGCGTTGTAAACGAAAACCAGATAACTGAAAAACAGAAAGGAAAGTTTCGACCGACGGAAAGTCTCAAACGGGACCCAGCGGGTAGCAACTCCCGCCCGGCAAGGTCTGACCCACCGCCGGAAGCGAGTCTTGCATCGTCGCCTGAGAGGGTGGCATGAAGCGTAGATCCCGGCTGGCCGGGACTTCGCGGCGCTCAGCAGAAGGAAGAGTCGCAAAGTTGTCGGAAAGGTCCACCCGGCTGACCAAAGACCGGGCTCCGGGCGGCGTTTCCCCCGTGCGGAGCGTAAAGAATCAGGGAACGAGCACAGCTACCGAATGGCGAGCCAGAACGAGCCATCGGGATGGACGAAGGCGGTCTTAGTGTCTGCATAATAGCGACTGAAAGTGGGGAAACCTGACCGAGGGAGCCCATGAGTAGCCAAGGCGGACATCGGATGACGGACCTGTTGTTGGGAAACACCGAAGGGACATAGAGCCATGGAAAGTGTGTCAACGAAACGGCAACGGATAGCACAAGTAGCGCGGACTTACTGTGAGGTGACGACGCTCGCGCACCATCTCAACATCAACTGGATGTGGGAAGCCTACCGCCGGGTGAAACGGCAGAGCGCCGCGGGGATCGACGGCCTTGTCCTGTCGGAACTACGAAGCGAACCTGATGGGGAACCTGAAGGATCTGCTGGCCCGACTCAAAAGCGGGAGCTACCAGGCCCCGCCGGTGCGGCGCGCCCACATTCCGAAGAACGAGCATGAGACGCGGCCGATCGGCATACCGACGGTGGAGGACAAAATCGCCCAGCATGCCATCGTCATGCTGCTGGAACCGATCTACGAACTGGACTTTCACACGTTCAGTTTCGGCTTCCGGCGCGGACGCTGAAGAACCTCGCTGAGTGGGTCCGGCAGTACCGGCACCTGCCCTTCCGGGACCAACAGCAAAACCTGAATGAGAAGCTGCGGGGACATGACGCCTACTACGGGGTGACCGGGAACTCGGAACGTTTGAGCAATCTGCGCTACGAAGTCCGCCCACGACGACGGGCTCCACGTCGAGACGCCACTGCCGGATCCTTCCATTGGTCCGGTCGAACCGGAGCTCGAAATTCTCTCCGGAAACAACGATGTTTTTCTCCTTCTCGACGAGCGATGGCGCCGGCCTTGCGGCCGTTTACGGAAATCTTGTACACGCCCTGCGCGGAGCTCACGGAGATCTTCCTTAGAGAGATATCCATCCTTCCGGCAGTCAGTGAAGTGGATCACCGACAGGAATGCCTGTCTCATTTTGTCGGCGGGCGCACAAGAACATGAGGCGGGGGTTGGTTAACGCAATTGATCGCGGGGTATTCGTTTTACGGTGACGAACTTGCCGCGGAAAAGTTCTTCCAGTTGCCGGCGGGCGGCGGCGGGTACGCGTTCGACCGCCTCCTCCAGCGTCAGCGAAGCCTTGGGGGATTCGGGTTGCTTGGACGGATCATTCGGTTCGTGCCGTGGCCCGGCGGGAGGTGCGGGCGCGGCAACGGGGGGTTGCCGGCCGTTGCCGGACGGCTCCTCGGACAACGGAGGAGCCGGCACACCCGTTGGCGAATCGGG
>SLOW01000166.1 GCA_007132315.1 Opitutales bacterium | reverse complement strand
TTTCCGACAGCGTTCTGGACGCCTGTCTGGAGCAGGATCCCAAGAGCCGGGTGGCCTGCGAAACGCTGGTGAAGAGCAACCAGGTCGTCCTCGGCGGTGAGATCACCACCAAGGCGAAGCTGAATTACGAGCAGATCGTTCGCGACGCCGTCCGCGAGATCGGCTACATCAACTCGGACGATGTTTTCCATGCCGACGAGGTTTTTGTCTCCAATTTCCTGACGCGTCAGTCGCCCGACATCGCTCAAGGGGTGGACGATCGCAAAGCCGAGGGCAAGGAAACGGACGAACAGGGCGCCGGCGACCAGGGCATCATGTTCGGTTACGCCTGCGATGAAACGCCGGAGCTGATGCCCTCGGCGATCATGTACTCGCACCGTCTGGGAGCCGAGCTCACCCGTATTCGCAAAGCGGGCGAGGTTTCCTGGCTGCGTCCGGACGCGAAGTCCCAGGTCTCCATCAGTTATGAGGGCGGCAAGCCCAAGGCGATCACGGCCGTCGTGATTTCGACCCAGCACGCCGCGGACGTGACGCACAAGGAAATCCGTGAGTTTCTCACCGAAAAGGTGATCAAGAAGGTTCTCCCCACGGAACTGATGAACGACGACACGGAGATCCTGATCAATCCGACGGGGAAATTCGTGCTCGGCGGTCCCGCCGGGGATTGCGGGCTCACCGGTCGCAAGATCATCGTCGATACCTACGGCGGCTGGAGTCGCCACGGCGGCGGCGCCTTCTCCGGGAAGGATCCCACCAAGGTCGATCGCTCGGCCGCGTACATGTGCCGCTGGGTTGCCAAGAACATTGTCGCCGCCGGTCTCGCCGGCAAGGTCGAGCTGCAGCTCGCCTACGCCATCGGACACCCGCGTCCGGTCAGTGTCTTTGTGGACACCTTCGGCTCCGGGAAGATCGACGACGAAGTGATTCGGGAAGCGGTCAACCAGGTCTTTGGCTTCAAGCCCTCCGAAATCGTCGAACAACTCGACCTGTTGCGCCCGATCTATCGCCGGACCACCAACTACGGCCACTTCGGCAAGGACGATTTGCCCTGGGAGCAGACCAACCGCGTGGACGAACTGAAGAAGGCCGTCGAACAACTCGGCGCCGCGATTCCCGCCTGACCCATTCCTTCAAACGAAACGCGTTCCCGCGTGTATCCAACTCTTACGGGTTTCGCGGGACGCTTTTTTGAATCCACACATCGAAAGATTTATTATTATGAGTACGCAAACCGCAGTCGAACAAGACTACAAGATCGCGGATCCGTCCCTGGCCGATTGGGGCCGCAAGGAGATGGATATCGCCGAATTGGAAATGCCGGGCCTGATCGCGGTCCGGGAGAAATATGGCAAGGAGAAACCGCTTCAGGGAGTCCGGATCACCGGTTCCCTGCACATGACGATTCAAACCGCCGTCCTGATTGAAACGTTGCAGGCCCTGGGCGCGGACGTGCGCTGGGCGAGCTGCAACATCTTCTCCACGCAGGATCACGCCGCCGCGGCCTGTGTCGAACGGGGCACTCCGATTTTCGCCTGGAAGGGCGAGACGCTCGAAGAATACTGGTGGTGCACGCACCAGGCGCTCAGCTTCCCCGGCGGCAAGGGGCCGCAGCTGATCGTCGATGACGGCGGCGACGCCACCCTGCTGATCCACAAGGGCTACGAGCTCGAGAACGGCAGCGAGTGGGTGAACACCGATTCCGACAACAAGGAAGAAGCGATCGTCAAGGATCTGCTCAAGAAGATCCACGCCGAAAATCCCAATCACTGGCACGAGCTGGTGAAAGAGTGGAAAGGGGTTTCCGAGGAGACCACCACCGGCGTGCACCGTTTGTACGGTATGATGAAGAACGGAACCCTCCTGGTGCCGGCCATCAACGTCAACGACTCCGTCACCAAGAGCAAATTCGACAACCTGTACGGCTGCCGCGAATCCCTGGTGGACGGCATCAAGCGCGCCACCGACACCATGATCGCCGGCAAGGTCGCCGTCGTCTGCGGTTACGGTGATGTCGGCAAAGGTTCCGCCCAGTCCCTGCGCGGACTCGGCGCCCGCGTCATCGTCACCGAAATCGACCCGATTTGCGCCTTGCAGGCCGCCATGGAGGGATACGAAGTCAACACCCTCGAGGACACCCTCGGCTGGGCCGACATCTACGTCACCACCACCGGCAACAAGGACGTCATCACGGCCGAGCACATGTCCAAGATGAAGGACCAGGCCATCGTCTGTAACATCGGCCATTTCGATAACGAGATCCAGATCGACAAGCTCGAGAACTGGAAAGGGGTCGAGAAGATCAACATCAAGCCGCAGGTCGATCAGTTCCGCTTCCCGGACGGCCATTCCATCCTGGTGTTGGCGGAAGGACGCCTGGTCAATCTCGGTTGCGCCACCGGTCACCCGTCCTTCGTCATGTCGAACTCGTTCACCAACCAGACGCTCGCCCAGATCGAGCTCTGGAAGAACAAGGACAGGTACGGCAAGGAAGTTTATCTCCTCCCGAAGGAGCTGGACGAAGAGGTCGCCCGCGCCCACCTCGGACGCATCGGCGTCAAGCTGACCAAGCTCACCCAGGGGCAGGCCGAGTACCTCGGCATCCCGGTGGAAGGGCCCTACAAGCCGGGCACCTACCGCTACTAAAGCGGCGGAAAGGGATTTTCTCTTCCAGGAAAGCCATTGAGAAGCCCCCGCGGTCCGACCGCGGGGGCTTTTTTTCGGGCCGTTCGTTCTTCGGGACAAAAGCCTAGACAACGGCGCGGTCTTCACCCAAGTATGTCCGTCATTTCGCTATGAAGATCTACCTGGACGGAGAGTACGTGGACGAGTCGGAAGCCAGGATCTCAGTGTTCGATCACGGGCTCCTTTACGGAGACGGTGTATTCGAAGGGATCCGCCTCTACGGCGGCTGCGTTTTCAGGCTGGAGGAGCACCTCGAGCGCCTCGAATATTCGGCGAAGGCGATTCTGCTCGAGCTTCCCCTCAGCCGCAAGGAACTGTCCGATATCGTCTGCGAAACCTGCCGCCGCAACGGGCTGACCGACGGTTACATCCGCCTGATCGTGACCCGCGGCAAGGGCAATCTGGGCTTGTCCCCGGCCGGCTGCGATCATCCGACGGTGATTGTCATAGCGGATACCATCGCGCTGTATCCTGCCGAGTACTACGAAAAAGGCCTCGATATCGTCACCGTGCCGACCCGGCGCATCAATCCGGCCGCGCTCAATCCCGCGGTGAAGTCGCTCAACTACCTCAACAACGTCCTCGCCCGCATCGAGGCGTCGCAGCACGGCGCGCCCGAGGCGATCATGCTGAACGACCAGGGGTTTGTTGCGGAGTGTACCGGGGACAATATCTTCATGTTGTCGAAGGGCCGCCTGTACACCCCGGATCCGAGCTGCGGGGCGCTGAAGGGGATAACGCGCGACGCGGTGTTCGATATCGCCCGCGATCTCGACGTCCCGCTGGTGGAAGGCAATCTGACCCGCTACGATTTCTGGACGGCCGAAGAGTGTTTCCTGACCGGTACCGCCGCCGAGGTGGTGCCGGTGGTTCGCATCGACGGCCGGGCGGTCGGCGACGGGCGTCCGGGCGCGCTGACCCAACGTTTTATCGACGATTTCCGGGACCGGGTGCGGCGCGAAGGCACCCGCCTTTGAGCGTGTTTGACGGGTGCGACAACGGGACGGTGGCTGCGCCGTTTTGTCACGCGGAGCCGGTTTCGGCGAGTGGCCCTTACGGAGGGGCGATACCGATTGAGCGGGCTCCGCTCGCGGGGCTTTGATCGTTCCGGTGTCGCATACGGGTTTGCCTTCATTCCGGCATGCTTTGTGCATGGTAAAAAAGGATCGAAATACACGGTGTCTCGATCTTTTAGTCGAAGTCCGCCGTGTGACGTGATATAGTTTTTTACATGGGAAAAGCCTTAAAATGCGATCTCTGCGAGAATCAGGCGACTGTTCACCTGACCCAGATTCTCAACAATAAGGTTCACAAAGTGGACCTGTGTGAATCCTGTGCGCAGGAAAAAGGGGTGACCGACCCAAACGGCTTTTCCCTGGCCGATCTGTTGGCCGGGTCCATGTCCGAGGAGATCGAAACCAACTCCAACGACACGATTTGCCCGATCTGCGGTTACACCCGCAAGGATTTCCGCAAGACCGGACGTCTCGGCTGTCCGGAGTGTTACGAACATTTTGGCCAAACCGTTCGTTCCCTGCTGGACAATATGCACAAGGGGACGCGCCACTGCGGCAAGATACCGACGCATGTTCAGGAGCACCTTTCCTACAGGGAGGAGGTGTCCCGCTTGGAGGAGGAGCTCCAGAAGGCGGTTGAAGCGGAGCGTTATGAGGAGGCGGCCGAATTCCGGGACCAGATCGAGGAGGTTAGGAAATCGAGGGATAAAGCGGAGAAGGATGGACGATGATCATCAAACCGTTACTCAAAGCCAAGGCCGAACTGACTCACGGGAATGTCTCGAAGTGTCCTGTGGTGTTGAGCACCCGTATCCGCCTGGCGCGCAACCTCGCCGGACATTCCTTTCCAGCGTGGGCCCGGCCCGAGCAGCGCCGGGAAATCCTCTCGGGGTGTTTCGAGTTGGCGGGCGATGTCACCAGCCTGAAGCGCGGTCTCCGGTTCGATATCGGGGAACTTAGCGACCTGGAGAAGAAAATCTTATACGAACGCCACCTGATCAGTCGGGAGTTGATGTCCAGTCGCGAGGGAGCTGGTGCCATCATCAGCCGCGACCAGTCCTGCGTGGTGATGGTTAACGAAGAGGATCACCTGCGCATCCAGGTCCTGAGGAGCGGCTTTCACTTCCGGCGGGTGTGGCGGACCATCGACCGGATCGACACCGGAATCGAGGCCAAGCTGCCGTACGCCTTCTCGCGGGAACTCGGCTACCTGACGGCCTGTCCGACCAATCTGGGCACAGGCATGCGCGCCTCGGCGATGATGCACCTGCCCGGGCTGGTCATCGCGAACCAAATGGAGAAAGTGATCCGGGCGGTGAACCAGCTCGGAATTGCCGTGCGCGGGCTTTTCGGCGAAGGATCCGATGCCAGCGGCAGTATTTTCCAGATCTCCAATCAAACCACTTTGGGCGAGAGCGAGCAGCAGATCATCAAACGCCTGTCCAGCGTGCTCGAAAGCATCATCGAGCAGGAGGAAAACGCGCGTCAGAAGCTCTTCGAATCCGAACGGATCAAGCTCCAGGACAAAATCGCCCGCGCCTACGGGATACTGAGTAACAGCCACCTGATCAGCTCTTCCGAGGCGATGAACCTGCTTTCCCTCGTTCGGCTCGGCCTGGACCGGGAGATCTTCTCCGAGGAATACCGCGCGAACCTCGACCGGCTGCTGATCGAATGCCAACCGGGCCACATCCAGTATTCGGCAAAACATCTGGCGGAATCCGAGGAGCGGGATGTGCTGCGTTCGGCTTATTTGCGAACGGAGTTTGAAAAAATCCCGGAACCTGACTTTGGTAAAATAAAACGGAAGCGAACCAGTAAGGATTAAGACGATGGAACCGATGAACAATTTCACTCCCCGCGCCCAACAGGTCTTGGCGCTCGCCCGCAAGGAAGCCGACCGGTTTCACCACAACTATGTCGGCACCGAGCACATCCTGCTCGGTCTGATCAAGCTGGGGCAGGGCGTCGCCGTGAGCGTGCTCCAGAAGATGGGCCTCGATCTCGGGACCGTACGCAACGCGGTGGAAAAACAGGTCGGCATGGGCCCGGAGGGCAAACCGACGGGCAATATTCCCTACACCCCCCGGGTGAAGAAGGTGCTCGCGCTCGCCGGAAAGGAGGCCAAGGCGCTCAACCACAGCTACGTCGGCACCGAGCACATCCTGCTCGGCCTGCTGCGTGAAGGCGAAGGCGTGGCGGCACGCGTGCTCAAGTCGCTCGAGATCGACATCGAGCGCACCCGCAATGAGATTCTCAGCGAACTCGATCCCCAGTTTTCCGGCGAGGCCGAGGAATCGATGGCATCCGGGCGTTCGGCCGGAGGCGAGGAGAAAAAAGACCAGAAAACGCCCGCTCTCAAAGCGTTTGGCCGCGATTTGACCGAGCTCGCCCAGAAGGGCGAACTCGATCCGGTGGTGGGTCGTCAGACCGAGATCCGGCGTGTTATCCAGATCCTTTGCCGCCGCACCAAGAACAACCCGGTGTTGATCGGTGAGGCCGGTGTCGGCAAAACCGCGATCGTCGAGGGCCTCGCCATCGAGGTCGCCAACGGCATCGTTCCCGAGATCCTGGCCGACAAACGCATCATCACCCTGGATCTCGCGCTGATGGTCGCCGGAACGAAGTACCGCGGGCAGTTCGAGGAACGGATCAAAGCCGTGATGGAAGAGATCAAACGGATGAAGAACGTCATCATCTTCATCGACGAATTGCACACCATCGTCGGCGCCGGGGCGGCCGAAGGTGCGATGGACGCTTCGAATATTTTCAAACCCGCGCTTTCCCGCGGCGAATTGCAGTGCATCGGGGCCACCACCCTCGGTGAGTACCGCAAGTACATTGAAAAGGACAGCGCTCTCGATCGGCGCTTCCAAAGCGTCAAGGTCGATGCCCCGTCCATCGACGACTCGATTCTCATTCTCAAGGGGATCCGCTCCAAGTACGAGGAGCATCACAAAGTCACCTACACCGATGCTTCCCTGGAATCGGCGGTGAAGTTGTCCGATCGATACATCACCGGGCGCTTCCTGCCGGACAAGGCCATTGACGTTCTCGACGAAGCCGGCGCCCGCGCCCGCATCGCCTCGTTGAACCGCCCGCCGGAAATCGAGGAAATGGGGCGGGAAATCGACGCTGTCTGCGCCAATAAGGAGGAGGCGATCAGTAAACAGCATTTTGAGGAAGCCGCCAAGTTCCGCGACCAGGAAAAGCAGCTCCGGGCCAAGCGTGAAAAGGCGATGGAGGAGTGGAAGCGCAATCGCAAGGAGACGCAGATCACGGTGGGTGAGGATGAAATGCTCCAGATCGTCGCCGACTGGACGGGCATCCCCCTCAGCCGCCTCGAACGCAAGGAGGCCGAAAAGCTCCTCCACATCGAGGAAGAACTGCGGAAGTCGGTCGTCGGACAAGACAACGCCACGCTGGCCATCGCCAGGGCGCTGCGCCGCTCCCGCGCCGATCTCAAGGACCCCCGGCGTCCGATCGGTTCCTTCCTCTTTCTCGGGCCCACCGGTGTCGGCAAGACCCACCTGGCCAAGACCCTGGCGGAAAAAATGTTCGGCGATCAGGATTCGATTATCCAGATCGATATGTCCGAGTACATGGAGAAATTCTCCGTTTCCCGTCTGATCGGTTCTCCCCCGGGATACGTTGGCTACGAGGAGGGCGGACAGCTCTCCGAAGCCGTGCGGCGCCGTCCGTATTCCGTCATACTCTTCGACGAGGTGGAGAAGGCCCACCCGGAAGTCATCCAACTGCTGCTGCAAGTGCTCGAGGACGGGCGCCTGACCGACAGCCTGGGCCGCAAGGTGGATTTCCGGAACACGGTGATCATCATGACCTCCAACGTGGGAGCCCAGTTAATCCAGAAGCAGACTTCTCTCGGCTTCGGGGTGTCCAATACGGGGATGGACGATTTCGAGAAAACGAAGGAAAAGATCAACGAGGAAGCCAAGCGCGTTTTCAAACCGGAGTTTCTCAACCGGATCAGCGATATCATCGTTTTCCGCTCTCTCGGCCGCGAAGACGTGCTCCAGATCGTCGAGCTCGAGATCGCACAGCTTTCGAAACGCCTGGTCGATCGCAAGATCACTCTGGAGGTCACTCCGGAAGCCAAGGAGTTTATCGGCGACAAGGGGTACGACGACAAGTACGGCGCGCGGCCGCTGCGGCGGGCCGTCGAGCAGTACATCGAAGACCCGTTGGCCGAAGCTCTGCTCCGCGGCGACATCAAGGCCGGTCACCCCGTGAAAGTCATCCGTGAGGGCGACAAGCTCGGCTTTCAGCAGAACAGTCCGGCCAAGGAAGTCTCGCGCTGACGGGCGCGAGCGGACGTTTGGCATCGATCATCGTCGATCCGGTGCCGGCGCCCGGCGCCGATGCGCTGAATTCACCGGTCTGTCCGCGGGCCCGTTTTTTGTGTGGACTTTCCTTTCGGAACGCCTTGCTAATGCGTATCCATGGAAAAATCCCTCATC
Source organism: Opitutales bacterium (assembly GCA_007132315.1). Classification (GTDB taxonomy): domain Bacteria; phylum Verrucomicrobiota; class Verrucomicrobiia; order Opitutales; family T3Sed10-336; genus SLOW01. The sequence goes on along the minus strand of SLOW01000166.1, from coordinate 5,980 downwards.
ATTGTGAAACCGGATTGTCTGGAGCAGGGGCGGGCGGGTGACGTGATCGCGCGCTTTGAAAAAGCGGGCTTCGAAATCGTCGCCGGCAAAATGTTCCGTCTTACCCCCGAGCTTTTGCGGACGCATTACGCGCACGTGGCGGACAAACCGTTTTATCCGGAAATCGAGACGTTCATGAGTTCGCGCCCGGTGCTCGTCCTCATCCTGAAGGGCGAGGCGGTCATCGACCGGGTTCGGGAGTTGCTCGGACCGACGGACTCCCAGGCCGCGGCACCGGGGACGATTCGTGGCGATCTGGGAACCGACAAGATGAAGAACGTAGTGCACGCTTCCGACAGTCCGGAAACCGCCGCGGCCGAGATCAAACGTTTTTTCCGCAGCGACGAGGTCTTCGGTTGATCGGCGAGTACTCACCCGTGTGAGACAGACGGTTTTTTCCGCGTGCAGCGCTGTCCGTTGTGGTTTCCGTCGGGCCACCTGAAACCGCCGCACCTGATTTGCGACTGCATCGAAGGCGGTTTCCCGGCTTGCCTGCTTGAAGGGTGGGATGTAACCTGAAACGTGATGTTCTCGATCATTCTGTGCACCTACAATCGGGCGGATATCCTGGGTCGCGCGATCGAGTCGGCTTTGGAGCAGACTTGGCGGGATTTCGAACTGAAGGTGATCGATGACGGGAGCACCGACGGCACGGCGGAGTTGGTGGCGGAATTCCGCACCCGCGATCCGCGCGTGCATTACATTTTCCACGGGCGGAACCTTGGAGTCGCGGCCGCCCGCAATACCGGCCTGCGGGCGGCCGGCCGCGAATGGGTGACGTTTCTCGACTCGGACGACACTTACCTGCCGGGACATCTGGCTCTTAGGGCTAAATTGATCGATGGGCACCCGGAGCTGGATTTGATTCATTCGCCCGCTCGGGTCATCGGACAAGACTGGGTGGCCGATCGTGACGATCCGTCGCGCCGAATTCCGATCGAAGAGTGCCGCATTGGCGGGACGTTCTTTCTGAAACGAAGCCGGGCTCTGGAAATCGGCGGGTTTCCGCAGGTTCCGTATGGGGACGACGCGCTTTTCTTTCAACGGGCGGAAGAGCGCGGCTTGTGCATCTTTGCGTTGCCCGTCCGGACGTACGTGTACGATCGCCGCCGCACGGACAGCGTCACCTGGCGGATGGCGCTCCGGCCCGGCGGCGCGCGCGCGGCCGATACCGGAACAGGGAACGGAGCCGATGCGCGTTGAGGAACATCCCTTGCTCCGGAACTTTCCGGGCGATCTGGTGGCGTCGATGACCGCCCGCGCGCGAGCGTTGACGCTCGTTGAAGGGGAGATCCTATTCGACGAGGCGGATGTCGCGCGCGAGATTTACCTGATTCTTGAAGGGTGTGTCGTGCTGGAGAAACGCTGCCACGGGACCGACGCCTTCGTCTTGAAGGAAACCGGAGCGGGCGGTCATCTCGGAGAATTAGCCGTGCTCGACGGCAGCGTTCGCCGGGCGCGAGCCCGCTGTGTCGCCGCCTGCCGCGCCGCGGCCTTGCCGGCGGCCGATTTCCTGGAGGCGCTCGAAAAGGCTCCCGCAAAGTCCATCCTGGGTTTTTTTGTTCCGCTCACCCGGCACCAACGGGCGGTGAACGACCGATTTATCCATGAAATGCTCGAGAAAGAAAAACTGGCGGTGGTGGGCGAGATGGCGGACTCGATCATGCACGATTTTCGCAGCCCCTTGACCACGGTTCAGCTGGCTTCGGACCTCCTGCGCAGGGAGGTCGCGGGTTCGGCGGCGGAGCGGTATTGCGATATGACCGACCGGCAAATCCGGCATCTGCAGGAGATGATGGAGGAACTGCTCGAGTTCTCGCGCGGCACCCCCAGACTCAAGAAGGCGCGCGTGTCGGTGGAGCAGTTGTTCCGGCGTTTTCGCGAGAACAATGAACTCGCGCTGGGCCGGCTGGATGTCGAACTCGTGGTGGAGCCGGCCAAGGGGAATCTCGAGATCGATTCCGATAAGATCCTCCGGGTTCTGCAGAATCTCTTCAACAACGCCATCGAAGCCATGGCGCACCGCGGCACCGTTTGGCTGAGCGCACGTCGGGACGGGGAACGGCATATTGCTCTCGTGCTGCGCGATAGCGGGCCCGGCATTCCGGCGGAGGTGCGCGCGCGCTTGTTCGAGCCGTTTGTCACCCACGGCAAGGAACGCGGTACGGGGATGGGACTGGCGATCGTTCGCAATTTTGTCGAAGCTCACGGCGGTTCGGTCGCGTTTGAATCAGAACCCGGCGAGGGAACCGAATTTCGCCTTCTGCTTCCGGCCGTCGCCGGAAGGAGGGCAGCGATCAGTACGCGGAGATGACTTCGGGTGACGCGAACGATGAGCGGAACCCCGCGCGGGTGCCGGTGGCGCGTTTCCGGCGCGTGCGCACCGCCAACGATTACGCGCTGGTGATCCTGTCCATGAAACTTCCGTACTGGCTGATGGAGGAGGAGGGGCGGTATGTGCTGTATGTGCCCGTCGAATACGAAGGCGAAGCCCGGGAACAGATTGAGCGCTATCGGCGCGAAAGCGCCTACTGGCCACCGGTCGAGCGGACGGACCCGGTTCTATCGGTTCCCTCCGCCGCGCTTTGGCTTTATGCCGTCGTTCTCGTGGTAATCTTTTTCCGCAGTCATGCTCCGGGTGCGGCCGGCGAAGCCTGGTTCGCGGCCGGTCGCGTCGATGCCGGACGGATGCTGGAGTACGGGGAATGGTATCGGGGGATCACGGCGCTGACGCTGCACGCCGACATCGGCCACCTTGCTGGCAATCTGGCCGGCGGAGCGCTTTTCGCGTTCTTCCTGATGCGCGTGCTTGGCGGCGGTCTGAGTTGGCTGCTGATTCTGGGTGCCGGGGCTCTGGGAAATACGCTCAACGTTCTGGTGCGCGCGGAAGCGGCCCACCTTTCGGTGGGCGCCTCTACCGCCGTGTTTGGAGCGCTCGGAGCCATTGTCGGTTACCAGGTCCTGCGTGAGTTTCGCACCGGCGGCCGGTTTCGTTCGAGGCGCCTGTGGGCGCCGCTTGCGGCCGGACTCGTTCTCCTTGGGTTCCTCGGAGCCGGAGGCGAGCGCACCGACGTGCTGGCTCACGCGTGGGGCTTTCTGGCTGGCGGCGCCGTCGTTGTGCCCTTCGCCTGGAAGGACCACGCCTGGATACGCTCCGCGCCCCTCCAGTTCGTCCTCGGACTCGTCGTGGCGGCGGTTGTCTCCGCCGCGTGGCTCGCGGCGTTCGCCCGCCTGTGACTCGACCGGCGGTCGGAAGAATTGACGGGCGAAACGACGCGGGTCGTATCCGGATTTTAGTACCGCAGAATCGCGGCTACGGGTGATTCCTCGGGCATGTTTTCCCGGGCGACGAGGAAAACGTTTCCTTTGTGCCGCAGCGTGTGCAGGGCGGCAAAGTCGAGGAGATCCTTGCGGTCGGGGGTGTTTCCGGCGTTGGGTTCGACTTCGAGGGATTCTTCCTCGAAGGTGCCCCATTGTTGGTGGTCGCGCAGGGCGAAGAGGGTTTCGATCCGCCCCTGGAAGGCCGCCGGAATCACGTCTTCGAACTGGTCCGCGGTCTTGTGTTTGTTCTGACCGTTGCTGCTCATTGCCAGCTCCCGGTAGCGTTCGGCGGCGCGGTTCTGTTCTTCACGAAAGGTCGGCCCCACGATTTCCCAGGCATTTTTGTGCAGTTCGCGCTCGTTAATACTTTCCGGAGCACGTTTGATCCCCTGTTTCATCAGATGCGGGTAGTCGCTCGCTTCCTGGAAGATGGGGAAGTAGTACTCGACTCCGGCGAGAACGAGCGGCTTGTGAGAGTCGCGCAGGTATTCGTGCAGCCCCTTGTCGATTTCGCGGAAGAATCGCAGCAGTTGCTCGTGCCTGTGATCCCTTTCGCCGCCCTGGCCGTGATAAATGGGACTGGGCTGGTTTCCGCCGCCACCCGGGCCGGCCACGTGGAAATTCAACAGCTTTTCGTAATCGTCGTACTGGAGGGCTTCGGCCAGGCTTTTCGGCAGGTCCGGAGTCGGCATCTCGCGGATGCTGTAGCGGTTGCCTTCGTACAGCCGCACGCGCTTCTGGTCGAGGGCGAGCAGGAAAAACTGATCGTCGCGCGTGTAGAGCGGCATCAGCGGTTTGAGGTGATACTGCCGGGCGACCAGGGAAAGTTCCTGTACCGGGTAGGGGAGTTGGTAATGGCGGAAATACCCGGGCGAGGCGAACACGGCGAGTCCGTCCAATTGATGCTGCCAGAAGTCGTAATCGTCCACCAATTTCCAGATCGGTTGAAACAGCTTCTTCCTGGTGTCGTCCGTGAGCTTCCAGGATTCGACCTCCTTTTCGGCCCGCTTGAGCAGGTTTTTCATCTTGATCGGGTTCTGGAGGGTCTCGGCGCCCGAGCGGTACGTGTTTAGATAGAGTGAGACGCACGGGGTTTCCGTGCTGTTCATGAAATGGTCGATTTCGTTCTTCAGGACTATTTTCATACTGAGCCTTGTGCGTTTCGTTTCCGTGTTCTCTAAAGCGGATCGAGGCGGGTGGCAAGCACCCGGGTTTCATGATTTCCAGCGCGTGTCGAGGGCCACGATTTCTTCCAGGGAGAGGCGAACCTCGGCCGCCTGAGCCGAGTCGCGAATGCTTTCCTGGCGGCTTGCGCCGGGAATGGGAATGATGTTCGGTCCCTTGCTGAGGAGCCACGCCAACACCAGCGCCTGGCGGCTCACCTGGTGTCGGGAGGCGATTTCCTGGACCTGGGTGTCGCCTTCGCCCACCTCCTTGGCGCCGCTCATTCCATTGAGCGGACTCCAGGGAATGAAGGCGATGTTGCGTGCGAGGGTGATTGCCAGGGTGCCGTCGGTTTCGGGGGCGCGGTGGCCGGGCGAGAACTGGTTCTGGACACTGACGATTTCCGCCACCCGTTCCGCCCGCTCGATCTGGTCCATGGTGACGTTGCTCAGGCCGATGTTCAGGATTTTCCCTTCTTCCTTCAACCTGCTCAACTCGCCCAGGCTGTCGGCCAGCGGGACTTCCGGATCGGGGCGGTGAAACTGGTACAGCGGGATCACCTCCAGACCGAGGTTCTTCAGCGAAGCCTCGCAGACTTCGCGCAGGTGCTCCGGCCGCCCGTCCGTTTCCCAGCGGCCCTCGGGGCGGATCAGACCGCCTTTGGTGGCCACCACGATGTTTTCCCGGGTGTCCGTGGACAGTTCGGCCAGCGCCTTGCCGACAATCCGTTCGTTGTGTCCGGCTTCGCTGTCGTCGCGGCAGTAGGCGTCGGCGGTGTCGATCAAATTGACGCCGGCATCGAGCGCGGCGTGAATGACGCCGATCGCGGTCTTTTCATCCGGACGATCCTCCTTCACGGAAAGCGGCATCGCCCCAAGGCCCACCGGGAAAATCTCCCGGCCGGTTCTTCCCAACTTTCTGAAATCCATGGTTCAACCCTATGCGGCCAAGGGATACGCCGTCAAATCCTACCGCCAGGCCCCTAAATGGAGGAAGGTGCGCCGGCCACGCGTTCGGCGGGGGTCCGTCCCGTGAGGAAGGTTTTGATACGTTCGGCGAATGCGCTGACCGAAAGGTAGAGACAGGGAACGACAAACAGCGTTAGAAACATCGACACCAGCAGTCCCCCGATCACCGCGATCGCCAGCGGGCGCATGATTTCGGCTCCCGAACCGAGACCCACCGCGAGCGGCGTCATGCCGAGCACGGTCGTGAACGTCGTCATCAGAATCGGCCGCAGGCGAATCGCGCCCGCTTCCACGATGGCGCGGCTGGGGGAGAGACCGTTTTCGCGCCGTCCGATTTCGATGTATTCCACCAGCAGGATGGCGTTGTTGACCACGACCCCAACCAGCAGAATCACCCCGATCATCACCGGAGTCGAAAGCGGCGTGGCGGTGAGCCACAGACTCAGGGCCACGCCGATCAGGGCCAGCGGGGCGGTGCTCAGGATGAT
>SLOW01000127.1 GCA_007132315.1 Opitutales bacterium | reverse complement strand
GTGCGCCGCATCGCGCCGAATGCCGCATTCAGGGGTCATGAGACGCGACGAAAAACTCGATCAAGGCGTCGATTCCAGCAATTGGCCAACCGTCCTTCGGTTGCTGAAACTCAGCCTCCAGTACCGCGGCACCAGCTTCCGCGTCCTCATCCTGCAAATCATCCTGCTGGCAATGACCCTCGGAGTGCTGAGCTTCACCGGACTCGGCATCGATTTCATCCGCTACCAGGTGCAACCCGAGTCGGCTCCCCCGCCGGAATGGCCCTTCGGCATCCGCCCTCCGGCGGAATGGTCGGCCATGGGGATCGTTTTTCTGATCGGCGGGCTGGTCTGCGCGTTCGCGCTGATCAAGGGAGTGATGGAATATTTTTACGCGGTCTCGGTCGCGCGTTTGGTGCAGACGGACATCGTCGTCAACCTCCGGTCCCAGGTCTATGCCAAGTTGCAGCAGCTGAGTTTCCGGTTTTTCGACGCCAACTCCAGTGGATCTATCATCAACCGGGTCACCGGCGACGTCCAGAACCTGCGCATGTTCATCGACGGCGTGATGCTGCCCATCCTGGTTCTGGTGGTCTCGCTGACCGTCTTTCTCACCTACATGTTCTCCATGCACGTGACCCTCACCCTAGCGTGCCTGACCCCGTTTCCCATCCTGGCGACCATCACCTTTCTTTTTTCGCGCAAGGTCCGCCCCATGTACCGGGAGAACCGCACCCTGGTGGACAAGATGATCCTTTTCCTGGCCGAATGCATCCAGGGGGCCAGCGTCGTCAAGGGGTTCGGTCGCGAGCGGGAGCACGAGGAAAAATTCGCCGCGCGCAACGACCACGTGCGGGACCAGCAGCACAATATTTTCTGGAAGATCAGTTTTTACAATCCGGGGGTCAACTTCCTCTCTCACATCTCCATCATGATCCTCCTGGCCTATGGGGGATATCTGGTCATCGCGGAGGGCTTTCCCCTGGGTACCGGTATCGTCGTATTCGCCGGCCTGTTGCATCAGCTGGCCGAACGGGTCAATCAGATCGCCGGCATCACCAACAGCGCTCAGCAGAGTCTGATCGGAGCCCGGCGTGTGTTCGAAGTGCTCGACGCGCCGGTGGCGGTGGAAAACCCCGCGAATCCGAAGACCGTGGAAGATCCCCGCGGACACGTCGTGTACGAGGGCGTCTGGTTCAACTACCTGCCCAACGAGCCCGTTCTGGAAGACGTCTCCTTCGAAGCACGCTCGGGTGAATGCATCGCTATCCTGGGCGAGACCGGGGCGGGCAAGAGCGTCCTGCTGAGCCTGCTGCCGCGCTTTTACGACTGCCAGAAGGGACGTATCCTGATCGATGGGCTCGATGTGCGCGAATGGGATCTCGAAAACCTGCGGCGCTGCATTGGCGTTGTTTTTCAAGAGAGTTTTCTGTTCAGCAACACCATCGCCGCCAACATCGCCTTCGGACGCCCTCACGCCGACCGCAAAACCATTGAACGGGCCGCCCGCGTCGCGGCCGCCCACGAATTCATCAAAGATCTTCCCGAGGGATACGACACGATTCTCGGCGAAGCCGGCGTGAACCTGTCCGGCGGGCAACGCCAGCGCCTGGCCATCGCCCGCGCCCTGCTGCTCGATCCGTCGATTTTGATCCTCGACGACGCCACCGCCGCCATCGATTCCAAGACCGAAGAGGAAATCTTCGTCGCGCTCAACCGGGTGATCGCCGGCCGGACCACCTTTATCGTGGCGCACCGCTTCAGCACTCTGCGGCGCGCCGACCGGATCCTCGTGCTGGAACGCGGCCGGATCGTGCAGACCGGATCGCACGATGAACTCATGCGACGGAAAGGGCCGTACCGGCGGGTCGCACGCCTGCAATTGGTCGATGCCCCCGCCATGGATGAGCCACATCCATCACCCGGAAAGGGAGGTGCGTCGTGAAGGAAAAAACGAATCCCGACAAGGCGACCAAACAGCCGGATGATCCCTCGACCGTCGCCCTTTCCGCCCGCCGGGAAGACGACGATCACGAAGCCGTCACCCGTCCGCTGCAGTTCTCCCTGATCGCCCGCCTCTTTTCCTACACGCGCCCCTATGCCCGCAAGCGCAACTGGCTCTTTCTGACAGTGATCCTCCGCTCGATCCAATTGCCCCTGCTGGTCTGGATGGTCAGCGCCATCATCCGCGGACCGATCGCCGAGGGCGACGCTACCGCCACCGCCTGGGGCGTGGCCGGATTCGCCGTCTTCGCGACCTTCACCGAGTTCTGCTTCCATTTCCGCACCCGCTTCGCCCACGAACTCGGGGAAGCCGTCGTCCACGATCTGCGCAACGCCATCTTCGGACATCTCCAGCGGATGCCGATGAGCTTTTACAATCGCACCAAACTCGGCCGAATCATCAGCCGGATCACATCCGACGTCGAGATCCTGCGCCAGGGCGTGCAGAACGTGCTGTTCGTCTCACTCGTCCAATTGGGGCAAATGCTCATGGCCGGTGCGCTGATGCTCTATTACGACTGGGTGCTGTTCCTCGTCCTCTTGGGACTGGCGCCGATCCTCTGGAGCATCAACCGGTACTTTCGCAAGCGGTTGAGTGACGCCACCCGCGCCGTTCAGGCCAGTTTCAGCCGGGTCACTTCCAACCTCGCCGAATCGGTCAACGGCATCCGCGTCACCCAGGGGTTCGCCCGCGAGGACACCAATTACCACTTTTTCCGCAATCTGGTGCAGAATCACTCGCACCACAATCTCGCGCTCGCGCGCACCTCGGCGGTTTTCATTCCCCTGCTGGAACTCAACAGTCAGTTCTTCATCGCCATCCTCCTCATCTTCGGCGGCTACCGGGTCCTGGAGCCCGGACTCGACATGCAAGTAGGCGACCTGATCACGTTTTTCTTCCTGGCGACCCTCTTCTTCGCGCCCATCCGGATCATCGGCAACCAGTTCAACAACGCCCTGCTGGCCATGGCCGGAGCGGAACGTGTGTTTCGGCTCCTGGACACCAAACCCGAATGGACCGACGCCCCCGACGCACGGGACCTCGATCGGATCGAAGGCCGGGTGACGTTTCGCGACATCGGCTTCGCCTACGACGAAGGCCGCCCCGTCCTTAACGCCATCAACTTCACCGTCGAGCCCGGCCAGTCCGTCGCCCTCGTCGGCCACACCGGTTCGGGAAAAAGCTCGATCGTCAATCTCCTGGCCAAATTCTACCTGCCGACCGAGGGCGAGATCTGGATTGACGATCGCGAAATCCGCACCATCCGCTCCGAATCGCTGCACCGGCGCATGGGCTTGGTACAGCAGAACAACTTCCTCTTCAGCGGCACCGTGCTCGACAACATCCGCTTCGCCAAACCGGAAGCCGAACGCGACGAAGTGATGGAAGCCCTGCACCAACTCGACTGCGCCGATCTCATCGAAAAACTCCCCTACGGCCTCGATACCGAAGTCGGTGAAAAGGGAGCCTCCGTGTCACTCGGCCAGCGCCAATTGATCTGCTTCGCCCGCGCCTTTCTGGCCAATCCGGCCATCCTGGTCCTCGACGAAGCCACCAGCTCGATCGATGCCCTGACTGAAGACCGCCTGCAACAAGCCCTGGTCAAACTGCTCCAGGGCCGCACCAGCTTCCTCATCGCCCACCGCCTCAGTACCATCCGGCAGGCCGACCAGGTCCTGGTCATGCGCGCCGGCCGCATCGTCGAACGCGGCACCCACGACGAACTCGTCGCCCTCGACGGCTACTACGCCGAACTCCACCGCGAATTCAACGAAGCCCACACCGCCTAAGCCCACACCGCCGAGCCCCAATCCCCGGCCCAAACCCGGGTCCACGAAGAC
>SLOW01000270.1 GCA_007132315.1 Opitutales bacterium | reverse complement strand
GGGTCGAGGACGCGGATGTGACAAAGCTGGCGGTGGAATTTCTCGATCTCGGCCAGCGCCTTTTTCTCTTTTCCTTCGTTGGCGAGTTGGGCGGCGGCCGCCTGGACGGCTTGCCAGTCGGCGCGGAGGGGTTCTATGACGGTGGGGAGGACGAGGCGTTCGACGTAGGCGCGGGGGGTGTAGTGGGCGCCGAGTTTGTGGCGCTCGGCCGGGTCGAGGGCGCGTTCCAGGAGGGTGCCGAAGATGGCGGGTTCGACGTCGCGCCAGTCGGCTTTGGCGGCTTCGATCAACAGTTCCAACTGGTCGTCGGTGATGGCGAGCGCCTTGGGGTCGCGAAAGAGGCCGCCGTTGAAGCGGAGCATTTTGGTTTTGCGAAACCAGATCGCCGGAAAAAATTCGCCGCGGTCCATCGCTTTCCAAAGCTGTTCCAGCATCGAGGGAGCAATGTGGACTTCGCCGCGGAGGCTTTTGAGCATTTCGGAGAACGCGCCCTTGGGCAGGAGTTCAACGTCCTCGGCGAACATAGTGAAGATACACCGCATCAGGAATTCGGCGGCGAATTGCGGCCGGTGTCCGTCGGCTTCGAGGGATCTGGCCAGCGCGGCGAGTTTCGCCGCCACTTCGCGGGTGACGGCGGCCGTGCGGCGGGCGGGATCGAGGCTGAGCGGATCGACCCAAAGCCGACGGAGGCGGTCGCGGAGTTCCGGGCGGCGAAGGTCGTTCAGGTATATGCGGTGCGAGCGGGCGTCGGGGAACGGGGTGTAGACTCCGCCGCTGCGGGTGAACTCGGAGTAGAGTTCGATGCAGTGGCCGACATCGACGATCATCAGAAACGGTGGGCGTCCTTCCGTCGCCGGCAGCGCGCGGGCGTAGCGGTCGGCCTGGTGACGCGCCTTGACCATGACCTAGTCCCAGGCGGCCGTGCCGCGCACGCCGTGGCCTTTGCGGCGTTTCGCCTCGCGTTCGCGTCCGGCCTCCGAGAGGGCTTCGCGGTCCTTTTTCTCCACGCCCTGCTTGGTCTCGAAGACGAAGCAGCCGCGTTTGTAGCAGTCGATGTAGCCAGAGGTACTGAATTTTGGATTTTGGAGTGAGGATTTTGGACTTCCAGGCGGGGCGACTTGCCCGGGGAACGCGACGCGGCGTTCGTAGACGTAGGCGTTGTCGGCGTCGTCGGAGCTGGCGGGTTCGGGCGCGGGGGCTCCGAGCAGTTCACAGAGTTCGCCAATAAAGAGTTGGTAGTTGGCGCGTTCGCCGCCGTCTTTGCCCGCCCACTTTTCGATGAAAGCGGCGGCCTTCCCTTCCCCGGTTGCCGGGGCGGGTTGAGGATCGGTCTGAGGGGAGGAACTCACGAAAGGTGAATTTGCCGGTAAAGGGTTGGGATGGAAAGAAAAAAGGCGACCGGAAGGGCGCGGATTGAGGGGCGGTTTTTGGGGTTGGAACGTTCCGGAGTACCTCTTTCGAGCATCCGGAACGGCCGGCGATACGGAACGGCGAGTGATCGAGGTCACATGACGAAGCGGCTTTTCCCGATCCCGCCTACGAGGACAAATATCGTTTCAGAATCGTTTCAAAAAACAGTTGATATTTGTCGCAATCTACTTCATGTTAGTGCCTTGTTAGATTCTTTTTCGTTTCATGTCATCGACCACAAACAGTGCGCGCCTTCTTCATCATCTTCGGGTGAACGGTCCGACTCGATCAAGTGATCTGGTCGCTCAGTTGGGTTTGAGTCGTGCGACGTTGTCGCGGCGGGTTCGGGATTTGGGCAGCGCCGTGGTCGTTGTTGGCAAAGGGCGGGCGACTCAGTTGGCGGCGCGGCATCCCGATGGCGACCCTGCCTTCCCCCTTTACCGGATTTCGGAGCCGGGAAGGGCGACAGCTGTCGGCCAACTCACCCCGATCGAGACCGGCGAATGGTTCCTTCAGTCAAGCGACTGTCCCCCTGCGCTCTGTCACGGCGAGTTCAAGCAGGGGCTTTTTCCGGGCTGGCCGTGGTTCCTGGACGACCTCCGTCCCGCGGGATTCCTGGGACGCGCTTTCGCCAAACAAATTGCCAGGCTCCTGGATTACGACACGGACCCCGGCCGATGGTCCGACTTGCAGGTCGCAACGGCTCTCGGCAGGTTCGGATCGAAGCTCGCCGGGAATTTCATTTTGGGCGAATCCGCTCTGGACGAGTTCCAGCGGGAGAAGGTCAGGATCGCCGAGGGTTTTTACCGAAACAACACCCCGGCGATCTATCCGGAGAAGGCGGAACGGGTTCTCAACGACGGGGAGGAATTCGGCTCCTCCGCCGGCGGCGAGCAACCGAAGTTTACGACCTTGGTTTGTGACACACAAGAAGCGCCTCCCCGTGAGGTCATCGTCAAATTCAGCCCGCCTACGGACACTCCCGCCGGTCGCCGGTGGGCCGATTTGCTTTGGGCCGAACACCTCGCCAATCAAACCCTGGCGGAATACGGGTTCGTCGTCGCCCGGACACGGGTGCTCGAATACGGAGGCCGCGCTTTTCTCGAATCCACGCGGTTCGATCGAGTGAATGCTTCCGGGCGACGTGGCGTGGTGTCCCTTCGCGCCCTCGACGCGGCGTACATTGGCCAAAGCAGTGAGAACTGGGCTGTTTGCGCTCGAAGGTTGCACGCGGCCGACCTGATCGATGCGAACGATCGCGACTCCATCGTTCGCCTTCATTGTTTCGGCGAGCTTATCGGCAACTCGGATATGCACTTCGGTAACGTCAGTTTCTTTCTGCCCGACGAGCGTCCCCTGCCGCTATGCCCGATCTACGACATGCTTCCGATGCGATTCCGTCCAACCGCCGCCGGTGAGATCCGTGAGACCAAGCTCGCCCCGAATCTTCCCCGGCCCGAGAACGAGACCGCCTGGCAGGAGATGTGGCCGGCCGCGCTGGATTACTGGAAAAGGCTGGCTCGAAGCCGTGAAGTCTCTGGTGACTTTCGGCAAATCGCGACGGGCGCGATCGACGCTCTGCAGAGGATTCGGACTCTCGCGACTACCCCGAACTAGCCCGAACGGCACTCGGGTCAGGCGATCGATCCATGTCGCTTAGGCTTCCAGCCTGAGTCAACACGCTGGCCTGCGACGAGCTCAGTCGAGTCGAAGCGTGTTCTACGTTTGGGCTCAACCGAGCGCCATTCGAATTACTACCGCAGCTTAACCCGTTTTTTTAAGCTTTGAACGAGCCCGTCTCTCCGGACTTGAAGCAGACCGGGTGGGTCCGGCGTGGCCGAGCCGATTTATCCGGCCGCGGCTTCCGCGCCCCGGACCCAGCGATCCAGAGCGGACCAAAAGACGTTTTGACTCTTGACAAAACCGAGCTGCGGTACCGGAACGATCAATCATCCGGCTCTTCGTCCGGGGCGAGGGCGTTGGGGGGTGTGTTCAGGTGGACGGCATCGAACAAACCCATGGCTTTTTTATCCTGGTTCGGTGGTTCAATCGGATCCGGGTGATCCATGGGATGGTGCTTCCGCTCATACTCCGCCACCAGGAGCGACCAGAGTTCCAACTCGTCCTCGTCAGGCGAACCCGGGGTTGCGTCGATCAATTGCTCCACCCGCCCGAGCGCGGCCTTGTATTCTCCCTCGTTCTTTAAAATCTTTGGTTTCATTTGGGGTATGCTTTTCTGAATGCTGTTCATGGGACTGCTTCCTGAGCGAAGTCGTAGTCCGGTAAAACGGTCACGCTTCAACTAAGGTTGTTACGATCCCGTAAAACCGACGCAGGGTTTCGGATTCGCTGAGAATTTCTCACAGAGGTATCCAGCACACAAAGCAATCCTCCGTGCCTTCGCTGCCTTAGTGGGAT
>SLOW01000268.1 GCA_007132315.1 Opitutales bacterium | reverse complement strand
TTTTGTCATACCGGAGAACTTCGTTCACATCGAATTTGAAAACACCGCCACGTTCGACATGGAGGACATGGCCTGGGCCTCCCCCCACAACATCCTGACCCACGATTTCATCCCCACCGACGGGTTTCGTTCACTGGATTGGAACGGAGACGTTGTCGAACCGGCGACGGTGCGGAATTTCGCCGGCGAAACCGCGGAACTGACGCCTCCGCCGCCGGACCCCGAGGTCCCCGTGTTGCAGGTCGCCTTTGAGAACGGGGTCTTCGAACTCGAGTTCGCCACCGAATCCGGCCTCACCTACACGGTGGAGTACGTCAACGCCCTCGACGCTCCGCCGGACTCCCTGGACTGGCAGGAACTCGAAGTCGTCGAAGGCACGGGCGATCCGACCCAGGTCTCGGATCCCAGTTCAGGCGAGGGAGCTCGCTTCTACCGCGTCCGGGTTGAATGAACGTCGGGCGACCCGAAGTGCGAGCGCCGTCGATCCGCACGCATTGACCGGAGACCAACCTGAATGAACACACAGTCGTCGCAACCGTTGGCAGGTCGTATGAAGTGGCTTTTCGGCCCCTGCGCCGGTATTCGTGTGTCGCCCGACGCAGGCCGCGGTTCTCCCGGCCGAATCTCTCCCGGGTGTTGGGCCGGGGTCGGCTTTCGTTGCTTCCTTATTCTCGCACTGGCTGGGAGCGCCGTTTGCGTGCATGGGCAACAGGCGCCTTCCGAAGAGGTCGATTTTCATCGCGCGCCCGAAGCCTGGGCGATGAAATACTTCGCTTCGGCGATGTTGTTCACCGGTTACGGTGCGCCGAAGCGGATGGAGCCCTGGGAAACCGTTTTGAGCCTGGAATTCATTCACCTGCCGACGCTCGACGAAGAGGAACAGCGGGTGGGTTTCGGTGGATCCAAGCCGGAGGACCTCAACAAGGCCCCCGCGATTATCCGGCCACGTCTGACGATCGGACTTCCGGCCCACTTTTCCGCGACGTTCAGTTATGCGCCGCCGCTCGACGCGTTCGACGCCCGCGCCGCCCTCTACGCCGTTTCGTTGAACCGGCCCCTGCGGGAAACGGAGTCCTTTCGCCTGGGCGCGCGGGTTTTCGGACAATATTCTCATGTGCGCGGATCGTTTACCTGCCCTGACGACCACTGGCACGAACCCGAATACGCGCCGTTCTGTTCCGGAGCATCGCACGACACCCTGGGGGTGATCGTTCACGGAATCGAACTGGCGATGTCTTATCGTCTCGACGGCATCCCGGGGGTGGAAACGGATCTCGTGACCTACGCGGGCATCTCCGGGCAATACATGGACCTGGAATTCGAGGTGGACGCCCCCCGGAGCAACCCCGTGCGCCGCGACAACCGCCGCCTCTATACCGACGGTTACACTTGGGCCGCGACCGCGGGACTGTCCTATCCGGTGACCGACAGGATTGATTTGACGGGCGGCTTTTTCTATACGCCGCTTTCGGTGCAACGTCCCGGAAAGGACCGGCGCACCGAAACGCTGCTCCACAGCCGTGTTCAAGTGAGTTATTCCTTTTGAGTGCCGGCGGCGGAAGACGAACCGGAGCGCAATGGACTCGCCTGATGATGGAGGACTTCCCGCGCCCTGAGGAACGGCGGGACCGGTTGGAATTCAATCTTTCGCCTCGTTTTCTCCGGTTTTCCCTCCATCGCCCTTGTTTCGATTGAACAGCGAGCGAATCAGTTCGATTGGCAGGGGAAAGACGATGGTGGAGTTGTTCTCTCCGGCGATTTTGGTCAGGGTCTGCATGTAGCGCAGGTTGATCGCCTGTTCGTTGCGGTTGAGGATTTCGGCCGCTTCGCTGAGTTTCTCCGCCGCTTGAAATTCCCCATCCGCGTGAATGACCTTCGCGCGCCGGGCGCGTTCCGCTTCCGCTTGCTGGGCGATGGCCCGTACCATGGATTCGTCGATATCCACGTGCTTGATCTCCACGTTCTGGACCTTGATGCCCCAAGCGTCGGTCTGCGTATCCAGAATCTCCTGTATGTCGGCGTTCAGTTTGTCGCGTTCGGCGAGCATTTCATCCAGATCGTGCTTCCCGAGAACCGAACGCAGCGTTGTCTGGGCCAGTTGTCCGGTGGCCTCGAGATAGCGTTCCACATTGATGATCGCCTTTTGCGGGTCGATGACCCGAAAATACAGGACCGCGTTGACCTTCACTGAAACATTGTCGCGGGAAATCACGTCCTGGCCGGGAACGTCCATCACTACGATGCGTAAATCGACCCGTACGAGCTGTTGGATAACGGGGATCACGATGACAAGCCCGGGGCCTTTCACTCTCCAGAATCGCCCGAGCTGGAACACGACGCCCCGCTCGTACTCGCGGAGCACGTATATCGCCGAAGCGATCAAGAGGATCAGCAGGAGGGCGATAATGCCGAGGATGTAAGTGGTGGTCATGGTTTGTTCTCCTTCCTGGTTTCATGGTTCGGGTTCGACGGTGAGCAGCAGGTCTTTCACTGCAGTCACCTTGACGGTCTGTCCTTCCTTGACCGGCGCTGTCGTGCGCGCTTTCCAGGATTCGCCCTGCAGTCGGACCCGGCCTTCCCGATCGAAATCCTCCAAGGCGGTGGCGGATTGTCCGACAAAACCCTCCGTGCCGGTGACAACAGGCCGTTTCCAGGCTTTCATAGCCATTGAGAGAACGACGATCAGGAAGAACGCACTGATTGCGGCAAAGGCCAGAATGAGTGGACGATAGAGTTCGAATCCCGGAACGTCGGTATCGATCAGAATGATCGAGCCGAAAATGAACGCGATGGCGCCTCCGACACCCAGCGCGCCAAAACTCGGGGCGAAGGCTTCGGCGACCATCAGGGCCAGCCCTAGCAGGATCAGTGCGATTCCGGCGTAATTGACCGGCAGCAACTGCAGGGCGAAGAGGCCCAACAGCAGGCAGATAGCCCCGGTAATCCCCGGGACAAGGGCACCGGGATTGGCGAACTCCAGAATCAGGCCGTAAATGCCCAAAAGCATGAGAAGGTAGGCGATATTGGGATTGGTCAGAATCGAAAGCAGCCGCGTGCGCCAGTCCGGTTCGATCACTTTGGTTTCGAGGTTGCTGGTCTCCAGATTGCGGTCTTCGTCCCGGACCCGGACCGTTCTCCCGTCCATTTCCTCCAAAAGCGCCTCAACGTTTGGTACCAGGTGTTCGATGACGTTCATTTCAAGGGCTTCGGAGGAAGTCAGACTCACCCCCTCGCGTACGGCTCTCTCGGCCCATTCGGCGTTGCGGTCGCGCAGCTCGGCGAGGCTCCGGATGTAGGCCACCGCGTCACTGATCAGCTTCCGCTCCGCCGCGTCTGTGTCGTCGGTCTCCTCCGCCTCGCCCTCGTCGGTATCCGGGTCCAGCGGTTCCTGACCGCCGCCCATCCGGACCGGAGTAGCCGCGCCCAAGTGGGTTCCGGGGGCCATGGCGGCGACATGGGCCGCGTACAGAATGTACGTGCCGGCGCTGGTTGCGCGGGCCCCTTCGGGCGCGACGTACACAGCCACGGGTATCGGCGAGTCGAGGATCTTCGAGATGATGGCCCGCATCGAATTGTCGAGCCCGCCCGGTGTATTCATGTGTACAATGACCACGGGAGCTCCCAGTTCGGCGGCCTTCTCCAGCGAGCGCCCGATGTAGTCATCGGTCGCCGGGCCGATGGCTCCACCGATCTCGAGGATCACCGCCGGTCCCCGATCCGTTCCGGAGGTCTCTTCCGGGATTCCGTGCAGCACCAGGCCACTTATAGCCCACAGTATGACGAGGAAGAGAAAGATACGGCCGGCGGACAGCAAACGAAGAGCCCTGGGA
>SLOW01000279.1 GCA_007132315.1 Opitutales bacterium | reverse complement strand
GTACGCGGTGTAAATCGAAAACCCATTCTCATTCAGAGCCATGACTTCGCACAACACCGCCGTCCCCGACCAATCGACCAACCCGCCGGAGGAAGACACCTTCCGGCTCAGACGCGATGAGGCCGGCGCCGTCTGGCTGCGACGCGGCAACCGGGAGACGAAGGTCAACCTCCACCTGTGTTTCCCCTGGAGCGCCCCCGGGCGGTACCTGTCGCTGCGCGACGAGGACAGGAACGAGCTGGCGTTGATTCCGGACTCGTCGAAACTCGATGACGAGTCGCGCGCCGTCCTGGAAACCATGGCCGACGACTCCCGGTTCGTCTTCACCGTCACCGGGATCGAATCCGCCGACGCCGACTTCGAGTTGCGTGTCTGGGTGGTGCGAACCCGCCAAGGAGAACGCCGCTTCCAGACCAAGCTGGACGACTGGCCCCGCCCCCTCCCGGACGGCAGCCTGCTGATCCGCGACATCGCCGGCGACTTGTACCGGGTCGCCGATCCGCACGATCTCGACGCCGCCAGCCGCAATATCCTGTGGGCCTTCATGGACTGAATCGCGAAATCCGCATCCGGTGTTTTGCCTCAAGCCGGGAGTTGTCTTACCTTCCTCCCATGCAAGCCGATGCCGCCCGCCCAAACTTCCCGGCCGCCGCTCGCGGACGCGTCGCGACGCCGGTGTGCCTGGCCCTGGCGGCGTTCGTCTGGTTGGGCGGGTGGACGGATATCCGGGCCGAAGCGGATCCGCTGCGGACCTTCACCGGACACACCTCCGCGGTGTCGTCAGTCGCCTTCGCCCCGGATGGTGAACGGCTGCTCTCCGGTTCGTTCGACGGCACCGCGCGGTTGTGGGACGTCCATACCGGCGAGACCGCCCGGGTGTTCGACGAACACGAGGGGTGGGTGCGCGCGGTGGCGTTCGCTCCGGACGGCGGCTCGCTGCTGACCGCGGGCGAGGACGGCGAGGCGCGGGTGAGGGACGCGGCGACGGGGGAAACCCGCCACCTCCTGACCGACCATACGGGATCGATCACCGCTGCGCTTTTCTGCCCCGCCGGGACCACAATCCTGACCGCCGGAGCCGACGGCACCGTCCGTCTCTGGGACGCCGGAAACGGCCAACTGATGCGTTCGTTCCAGGCCCACGACGCAGACGTTTCGGCGGCGGCGTTTTCATCCGATGGCGCCCGCATTCTCACCGGCGGGCGCGACGAAACGGTTCGGCTATGGGAATCCGGCGGCGGCGAATCACTCCGGACATTTCACGGCCACACCGGACCGGTCACTTCGGTCGGTTTCATCGGCGACGGCGCCAGCGCCTTCAGTTCCGCACTCGACGGAACCGTCCGGCTCTGGAACACCGCCACCGGCGAGGAAACCCGCCGCTTCGACACGCCGGGCGTCACCAGCGCCACCGGCCTGGCGCCGCCCGCGGTCATACTCGCCGGAAACGCCGCTGGCCGGACGACCCTCTGGGACGTGTTTCGCGGCGAAACCCTGCGCGAATTCGGCGACCACAACGGACCGATCGGGGCGACCGCCTTGTCTCCCGACGGATTAACCGTGCTCACCGGCGGCGGCGACGGTGCGATCAAGCTCTGGAAAACCTTTCACGCCGGCCACGCGATACGGCTCTCCGGCACCCTGGCATTCGACGACCTGGTGGTGGGCGAATCCCGGGAACGCCTGCTGGTCATTCGGAATCAACTGGCGGTGCCGATCCCGTTGAGTACTCAAGAACCGCCCGAAGGATTCTCCGTTTCCGGTCTTCCCGACTCGCTGGAGCCCGGACAGATGCGCACCGTCACCGTAACCTTTTCGCCCCGGGACGAACATTCCTACGAAGGCGAACTCCGGTTGTGGTCGGAAGCCCTGGAAGGCGACACCAAGCGGCCGCTCCGCGGCACCGGCGTACTGTTCGAACCCTTGTTCAGCACGGGAAACGGCGAGGAAGCTTTCTTCGCGGCCGCGTTTTCAAGGGACGGCACCTCATTGCTGACGGCGGGGGACCGACAGCGAATTGACGGATGGGACCTGGAAAACGGTGGGACGACTCTCGCGCTGGAGGGCCACGAGGACACCGTATATTCGCTCGCGATCTCACCCAACGACACCCACCTCCTCACCGGTTCTGGCGATCGCACCGCCAGGCTGTGGAACGCGGAAACAGGCGAAGAGGTACGCCGCTTCGAGGGCCACACCGACACCGTAACAACGGCGGCCTTCTCCCCGGACGGCTCCCGCATCGTCACCGCGAGCTTCGACGAATCGCTGCGAATCTGGGACCGCGTCTCCGGCGAACTCCTCCGGCAAATCCCCGCTCACGACCGCTGGACGATGGCGGCGGCCTTTTCGCCGGACGGGAAATCAATTCTGAGCAGCGGAAGCGATGCGGTCGCCCGGTTGTGGGACGCTGAAACCGGCGAACTCATTCGCGGCTTCGACGGCGCCACCGGTCCCGTCCACGCGGCCACATTCACCCCGGACGGCAACCGGATCCTCACTGGAGGCCGCGGCGGCAGCGCGCTTTTGTGGGACACGCACACGGGCGATCTTCTCCGGACCTATCCCGACACCCAGAGTTGGATCACCTCACTCGATGTTTCCCCCGACGGAAAACGTTTTCTGACCGGAACGATGACCGGCGAAGTCCGGCTTCGCGAACTCGAAACCGGCAAACTCCTCAGAACCTTTCGCGCGCACGACCAGGTGGTGCGCGCGGTCCGTTTTTCTCCGGACGGCAACCGGATCGTTTCGGCCAGTCCCGACGGTCATGTGCGGGTCTGGGACGCCGTGGTCAACCCGTCTCTCACCTACCAAAGCTGGTCCGAAACCATCCCGTTCCCCAGTCAACGGGGAGCGGCGGACACACCGTTCAGCGACAGCACGTCCAATCTGATCAAATACGCTCTGGGGTTCGAACCCGACTCTCCCCGGTCGCGGGGCGGGGTTTTCAGAATCACCCCAAATGCGGAAGGCACCGCTCAGCTCGAATTCACGCGAAACGCCCGCCGCTACGATACCACACTAACAGTGGAGCTCTCCACGGACCTGAAAACCTGGCAGCCCGTCGCACGCGCCGAAGGCGCGGGTCCATTTTTCGATCTCGGTCACGAGGCGGTCGAGGTCGCCGGCGACCTCAACCAAAGAACCGTCCGAATCGCCGACGAACGGAACCCAACCGAGCGGCTCCCCCTTTTCTTCCGGCTGCATGTGAGCAAACACTGACCGGAATGCGCGCAGCTGCGTAACGTAACGCTTGTTCCCCGCCCTCACGGGCGGACCTGCGTTTCTGTTCTCCGTAGGCCGACTCCGTCAGGAGCGGGGGCGTACCGAGGCGAACACGGTTACTCCAAGGTCAAGCGCAGCCGGAGAAAGCGGCGTTCGCCGGGATCGATTGGTTCGACGGTTTCCGCGCGCACGATACGGGTGCCCGCGTCTTCCGAAATCGTTTCCACCGCGACATCGGCGATTTCCCAATCGAGCAGATCTTGTGAGGTCTCAACCGTCACGGTCACGCCGGTGGCCGCCCTGCGCTCACCGTATTCAATATAAGAATACGATCCATCATCCGTCTCGCGAACACCCGCACGGGGCAGATCTCCGTGGCCCGGCGACGGAAAATCGAGGGCGAGCGCGTAGCGCAGGAGGTTGGGAACTCCGTATTCTCCGGGATCGGCTTCGGGGCCGGAAACGGCGGGATCTTCCCGAGCATCGGGCTCGAAGACGTTCGCAACCCAATCTTCGTACGTCAGCACATCGATCGAAAGCTCCGCCGAAATCCGGTAGTCGATGCGACCGGTATCCCAGTTGTTCACGCCGATCCACCACGTTCCCGGCTCCG
>SLOW01000075.1 GCA_007132315.1 Opitutales bacterium | reverse complement strand
TTGGTCCACGAGAAAGGCGTCTTCGTTTTTTCTGCGGGTGCGTCCGATGTCGCTGAGACCGTAGCTGTGGATTTGCATAACGTTTGTTTTTTAAATTCGCGGGCTATCCGGAAACGCGTGACAGACCGGATCCGGACTCCGGTTGCCGGATCGCTGTCGGTGGGCGATTGAACGGAGGGCGAATCCAGGTGTCAATGCCCGGGCGGCCGATCGATTACTGGCCCGGCTCGATGCGATCTCCCCGGGCCACGAACCGATATTCGCGGTCCAGTTGCAGCACGACTCCGTCGTCGTCCACCTGTCGGAGCGTGACGCCTTCGATCTCGTCGCCGACGGCCAGCAACTCGCCGTTGATCACGGCTTCGCTGGTGGACGGAAGGAGGGTTTCGACATGGAGTTCGGGCCAGATCGGATCGTCGGGCTCTTCTTCGGGAGCGACGGTTTCAGTCGGGTCAGTCGGGTCAGTCGGGTCGGTGGGGTCGGTGGGGTCGGTGGGATCGGGTGTGTCGGGTTCGGTCGGTTCGGGTTGCGCCATGCGGACGAGTCGGTTGACGTCTTCCGCCGAGAGGCGGACGGATAGATTGACCGTGTCCGCGGCGGCGTCTGCCCGCAGGTTTTGAAGAAAGTCGGAGGGGGCGTCGGCTCGTTGCTCCGCAGCCATCCGCAGGGCCGGCACGACGTTTTCGTTGACGAACGTTTCGATCGTTTGCGCCTCAGCGCTCGAACCGAATGCCAGGCCCAGCCGCACGTCCAGTTGTTGATTGGCGCGCAGTCCGAGGCCGGCGCGCCCAAGGGAGCCGAAGGCGTCGCCCGCCGGGCCCAGGGGGAGGGGGGCGGTCTCCAGGAGTTCGCCGAGGCTGTCCCGCAGACGCGGCGACGGCACGGCGACGAGCCAGACGTGATCGTCGCCTTCCGGGGCCAACGCGTCCTTGCTTTCGCGAATGAATTCGGGGAGGTGTTTTTCCCGTCTGGATTCCAGTTTGGCCAGCGTGTCCCGCAGGGCGCCTCTGTCCCCAAAATAAACCGTGCTGCCGTTGTCGGAGCGTTCGAAAACGGTGAGGGAAAGCGGGAGTTCCGGGTCGGGCAGACGGAATTCGAGCACGTCCCGTTCCTCCAGGATCGAGCGCGTGACCTCCCCGTCTTCTCCGAGCGCCTCGTTCAAGGCGTTTTCGATGCTACTCAGGGTGAGGGTTGTGGTCGAGCGCAGGGCGCCGGACAAGCCGGCCCGCTCCCAGCGGTTCTCCAACAGCGCGGAAACGTTACCGACCGCCAACAGCCCCTCCGCCACGTTCCGGCGTTCGATTCCCAGGTTTTCCAGGAAGCGGTCGAACTCGGGCGTCAGTGCGTCTTTCGTCTCCTCGTCCGCCATCGCGCGCCGGAACGCCGAACCGTCGAGGGCCGCAAGGTCGAAGTGGAATACGGCTTCTGCCTCCTCCAGCGCGGCGGCTTCGACCGCTCCTTCCGGCTGTTGCCAGAAATAATAGTATAACCCGTAACCCAGACCGCCCAGCGCGATCAGAAACAGGAGAAGGAGAACCGCATCCAGAAACTTGTGTTTTTTCTTCATGACGAGTGTGCCGACAAACACCGGGTTGGGAGAGGCGAACAGCGAGCTTCCGGAGCGCATCCAAGCGGAAGTCAAGGAGCCCGACAATCATAAAACCCTGAAATGCCGCATGAACGTCTCACGGCCCTCATTCGGCCAACTCCGTAAGAAGCGGGTCCCGGCACGTCCGGGTACACCGCCCCCTGTCCTCACGGACAGGCCTACGCAATGTCTCGTCCCGCGCCCTTCGGCCCTCGGTCCACGCCCAACGCTCCCACGCGCATCTCCGGAAGGGCGGGTCGTTTCCGGACGGGATGATTCGCTTTCCAGGCCGATCCCGATTGACTAACGGCCGTGCCGGACGCAGGATCAACCGGATACTGGACACGATCCGAGCGGATGTCCGAGGCCGGCGGCGGCCCGGTCGCCATGTCCGGCAATCCCGGTTACGTCATGATCAATACGCCTCTCCTGCGCAGAACCAGTTTTTTTCTCTTCGGCACGCTGCTGCTCTTTTTGCTGGCGGCCTTTGTGTATGCTCACCTGAACGAGGCTTTTTTCCGGTTTCCGGTGATGTATTTCCTCCTCGGCCTGGCCGCGATCGGGATGTGCGGTCTGCTGCTCTTCCGGCGCAGTTTGCGCGATGGCGATTACCTGACCCGCCGTCACGAGCGACTCTTCCTGACATTTACGGTAATGCTGGCGCTGGGAGTCGGCCTGGTGTTGCTTTTTGTCGTCTTGCCGGGGGTGCGTTGGGGGTTCTGGGGAACGGTGCTCTTCGGTTATGTTCCGCTGGTCGCGGCCTTGCTTTATCTGGTCGCGGCCGTCATCCGCTTTCGGGAAGCCGGGGAGAATCCGGACGGATACCCGGAATTGACCGCGAAACAGGCCGCCCGCCGCGAACGCGAGGTGCGGACCGAGTGGGCCTTCGCGACGATTGCCTTGGCCGTGGGCGGTCTGGCGCTGTACCAGGTTCTTCCGGAGGATCTTCCGGAAACGGAAGCGGAGGAGATGGAGACCGGGGTGCGGATCGTGCGCATTCCGGAGTTCTTGCAGGGCGACTGGGATTCGCTCGAATTTCTCACCCTGGCGGCGGAGGGCGGGGATGCCGAGGCTCAGTACCAGCTGGGCCGGGTCTATTTCGACGAGGACCATCCCCGGTACTGGCGCGATCCGGCCAAGGCCGTGCACTATTTCGAGCTGGCGGCCGAGCAGGACCATGTGGGAGCGATGTTGGAGCTGGCGCGGCTTTTCCGCGATGGTTACGGCTCGTTTCACGACCAGGAGCGGGCGGTGGGCTATTTCCGTCGTGCGGTGGATTGGGGCGACCCGGCTGCGGCCCGGAACCTGGGACGCCATTATCTGGCCGGCCGGGGGGTGCCGGCCGAACCGTCACGGGCCTATGAACTGTTCCGCGTGGCGGCGGAGGGGGGCGACGTGGACGGCGCCCGGTTGCTGGGGGAGGCCTACCAGCGGGGACGGGGCGTCGAACGGAGCCCGGAGCGGGCCTACCGTTGGCTTTTGGTCGCCGCCGAAGACGGCGATCCGGCCGCCCAGAACGATGTCGGGCTGATCTATCTGCGCGGCTCGGGGGCGGAGCAGGACGTGGAAGAAGGCATCCGCTGGTTGGGGCGCGCGGCCGAGCAGGATTTTCACGTGGCGATTTTTAATTTGGGGATGCTGTACTATCGGGGCGATTACGTCCCTCGGGATTACAGTCACAGCTTTCAGCACCTGTCGCGGCTCGCTTCCGCGGGTCACGTCCTCGGACATTTTTATCTGGGATCCCATTACCACGAAGGGCTCGGTGTCACCCGCAATGCGGAACGGGGGTTCGAGCAGTTCAAGCTCGCCGCCGCCCAGGGGTACGTCCCGGCGATCATGAACACCGGCGGGCTTTACCTCGACGGAGACGGCGTCGAGCGGGATCTCGAACGCGGTCTGACCTACATGGAGCGGGCGGCCATGTCCGGATCCGAGGAGGCCCAGTGGCGCATGGGTTTGATCTACGATGAGGGCGAATTCGTCATGCGGGATCCGGTGGAGGCCATGAAATGGTTCCTGTTGGCCGCGAACCGCGGGCACGAGGAAGCCGCCGGAATGGTCGAGGAACTCGAAGGCGAACTCAGCGACGCGGACCGTCGTACCGCCCGCGGCCTGGCCGGCCGAGCCGGCGGGATGAACTGATTGCGCGGTCTCTTCCGGGAGGGGCCCTTTCCCCCTTTCTTTCTGACCACAGATCACGGATGAGACAGATTTAACCCTAACGTTGCAAACGTGTTCTGGCAAACGATA
>SLOW01000290.1 GCA_007132315.1 Opitutales bacterium | reverse complement strand
GGTGGTGGGCACGGTTGGGGTACCGGTTGTACCGGCATCCGCTCGTGATGTTCGGCCTGTTTCCGACGCTGCTATTCGCCGTTCGGTTTCGCAGCTCCTTCGGCAAGCCGCACCAACGCCGCAAACAGCGAACCAGTATATGGCTGACGAATCTCGGTCTGTTGGGCTTGATCTTGGCCGCGACCTGGCTCATCGGTCTGGGGGTCTTCCTGCTGCTCTACGCTCCCGTACTCATCATCTCGGCCACGACCGGGGTATGGATGTTCTATGTCCAGCATCAATTCAACCCGACATACTGGAATCGACACGATCAGTGGGACCGAATTCACGCCAGTCTTCATGGCAGTTCCTACTACCGTTTGCCGAGACTGCTTCAGTGGTTCACAGGCAACATCGGCCTCCACCACATCCATCATCTCGATACCCGAATCCCCAACTATCGCCTCCAACAGTGTATCGACGACAATCGCGATCTGCTCAACATACCGCCGTTGACCCTTCGCGAAAGTTTCCGCTGCGCCGGCCTGAAGCTATGGGACGAGCGCAGCCGGCGGATGGTGGGTTTTGATACGGTTTGCCACACCGCCCTGGGCGATGGCGACGAACTGAAACGAGGATGAGACGGCGGATCGGTCGCCGGCGCCGCCGGAAATCACGCCCGCATCGTCCGACACCGCCGTTTCGGCAAAAGACGGTGACCCGGGTTCTCGTGGTGGACGACCACGTCTTGGTCCGCGATGGAATCGTCGAGGTTTTGAAGCGGGACTCGCGGATGGCGGTAATCGGCGTGGTCTCGGACGGCGTCGAAGCGATTGCCGCGGTGGAACGGTACCATCCCGACGTCGTCCTGATGATGTCAATATGCCGCGCATGAACGGCGTCGCCGCAAGCCCTTCAAACTTCAATTCCGCCCCTGTGGCTTCAATTCCACCCCTGTGGCGAGCGACTTTATGTCGGGAGGTGCTGTGGCGCTGATTCTCCGGACATAAAGTCCGTCGCCACGGAGAGAAACATCTGCATTGTGGCGAGCGACTTTATGTCGGGAGGTGCCTTTGGAATTCGGCTTGTCCCGGAGCTGGAACAGGTCTTTCATTTAAGGCAATGAACCACTTCAATAGAGGTTTGTCTACCCTGAGAAAGGGCCGCGTTTCGGTTTCAGGCGCACGCTATTTCGTGTCGGTGAACATTGCCGACCGTTCGCGCAACATAGCGACGGCGGAGGTTTGGAACGAATTCCAAGAAAAGGCTTCCGCCCTGAGGGAAGCGGGTATGATCGACGATTATGCCTGGGTGTTGATGCCCGATCATTTCCACGGGGACTTCGTTCTGAAGGAGAAAACACTTGGAACCGTCCTCAAAAGACTCAAAGGCGGCCTGGTTCCCATCCTGCGGAAAATGAGAGTGGGTTGGCAGGATGGCTACCACGATCACCGCTTGCGACCGGAGGAGGAGCTTGCTCCTTACCTGCGATACATGCTGGCCAATCCGTATCGAAAGAATCTTTTGCCTCGCTCGGAGATCTGGCCGCTTTGGTGGCTGGCTCCGGAAGTGGGCGAATGGTTCCTGCCCCTTACCGACCATGGTCGGCCTCACCGTGAGTGGCTTGAGCAGCGGAAGCCCTGGGAGGATTGCGGCGAGGGAGGTGCGAAAATGAATGGAGTCACGGATCTCCCGAGATAAACTCGGTCGCCATACAGGGCTAAATAGAGCCTGTCCCATAACCCCACCATTTGGGAGCGTCTTCTGCGGATTTCCTATCATGATTGAGAAGGGTGTATCCGAAAAGGTAATATGATTCCAATTTCCGGGGTTTGCCTGCCGTAATTGCAAATCAATTGCATTTTCTTGCTGATGTTTCCGGTGTTGCGCCCATGGTGGATCCTGAGATCCGTTTTCCCGGCCTCGGTCATCGGTGTTTGTTTGCGATTTATGCTTGAGATCATGCCGCACGGGCGGCCCGCCGCCGGGCCGCATCCTCTGCGTCAAGCCTTCGGGCGAGCATCCAGAGATTGTGGCACAGAACCGCCCATGCGATGGAAAGGCTCCGGTGGTCAAAACCTTTGGCCCGACACCCGCCGCTATGAAAACGATTCTTGATAATCGCGATTCGCGCCTCGGTTCCACCGCGGCGTCGTTGGAGATTCACAAAGCGTTCCTCTTTCATTCGCCGCTTTAGATCGGCCGAACTCCTGGGGCAGGTGGCATCGTAGATCTCTTTGTTCTTCAACCATTCGGAGTTCGCTTTGGAATTGAACCCTCTGTCCGAGCAAGCCGACTCGACGGCCGTGGGCAGGTTCAACCCGCTCTGCTGGCTGAAGCTTTCCATCATCTGTTGCGTCTCCCCGGGGGCCTGATCCTTGTAGAACTCCCAGTCGAGGATATAGCCCTCCAGTCCTTCGCAAAGCATCAGCGTGTTCCCGAACTCAACGGCCCGTCCCGCTTTCCCTCGTTTGATCACGTGAATGTCCTTCTCATGGACGCTGAGAATCTTCTCATGGTTGCTCACCTGCCGTTCCCGATGATCCGTTCGTGCGCCTGTTTCACCACCTCGGGAAGCCGATCGAGCATGTCATGGATTCGCGTCACAATGCGATCCGCCTGCTTGCGGCTGTAATCGGTTTTCTACCAATCCCTTATAAAGAGTTTACGATGCAGCTTCGCATGCTTGCCAATGGTGCGAAGCAAATGCTTCATTTCACGAAAAACTTCCTTGCGCTTGTTCCGGCTGTCTCCGTCGCCTTTTCCGCTATGGGTCATCGCCATCCACAAACGATTCATCCGGCGCATCAACTCCTTCGCTCCTCCGGGCAATCGGTTGCGAACGCCCGCCTTGCGGATCAGCGAGGTCGCTTGCAGAAGCGTTCCGGCCACATCCCTCAGCAACACCCAGTCCACCGGGAAATGGATATTGGCCTCAATGCAGGTGGAGTCGAAAAGGCAATCGGAAGTATTGACCGCTTCCTCGATACCGATCCTTTCGATCATATCGCGATTACCGCAAACCGCAGTGAGCGCTTCGTGAAGCTTTCGTATTTGATTCTTACTGAAAAATTTCGAATATCTCTCCAGAGCACTTTTCGAAACGCCCCGAATGCCGTCGATCTCAAGAGCACCGCAAAAAACCGCCAACAAATCGCTGTTTCCCACCGTTGTCGCGAACACTCGAAACGAAGGATTGCCCAACAGCACCCGCAGGGTGAGCCAGTCGAAAAAAACCTCGGAGTTCAGTCGCGGAAGACGTTTGTTCCTGACCGATAAAAGCGAAATCGGCCCAGAGGAGCTCGCCGCAGAAATCCGGCGTCGCTGGAACGTTGAAAACAAAAACCACCACCCCCGCGACGGACTGGCCTTCCTTGAGGAGAAATGCCGCTGCCGCACCGACAATACAGCCGCCAATCTCGCATTGATGCGTGGTGCGGTACTGACCCTGTGGAGAAAAAACGATCCGGATATCCCTTCAACCGCCTTTGTCAGACGCCGACAAATGAGACTTGACGAATCCATCAAGCTCATCACCAAACATCAAAGCTTTACGTGATTTGAATCCGGTGCCCTGGGTCGCCACAATGTAGATGATTCTTTGCGTGGCGACGGACGGATCTCCCGAGATAAACTCGGTCGCCACAAGTCGTTCTTTGAAGTGCCGATTCCGATTCTTATTTCAGAATCAGCGGCGCCTCGACGATCGAGTGTGTTATCGCGTAACGGGTCAATCCCGCCACATCGTGAATATTGAGCTTGTTCATCACCGCTTGCCGGTGCTTTCCCACGGTCTTGATACTCACTCCGAGGTGTGCCGCCATTTGTTTGTTCGCATGCCCTTCCGCGATAAGCTGAATCGTCTCCAACTCACG
>SLOW01000100.1 GCA_007132315.1 Opitutales bacterium | reverse complement strand
GAAGCCGGTTCCGTCGATGTTCAGCCGTTTGGCGAACAGGCTCAGGAAGAATCCCGCCATCAGGCCCCCGGAAACGAACCCCGCCATCCCCAGGGCTAGCCCCAGGAGGTGGTCGAAATGATCCGCCACCCAGTCCATGCCGATGGCGAGCGCGCACAGGACGGCCCCCCAGAACAGAACGAAGAGACGGGAAACCCGGACCCGGTGCCGTTGTTCGGCCGGTGAATGGTCGGTTTCCTCCGGTCTTGCCGTTCCGCCTTCGCGGCGGAGACGGCGTTGGCGGCGGGGCAGGTAAAAGGCCGACATGCTGGTCTGGGACAGGGCGGCGAGGATCGAATCGAGGCTGGAGATGGCCGCGGCGAACAACCCGGCGACGATCAGTCCGGTCAACCCGGCGGGAATGACCGTCAGAATGAAGATCGGAAAGATGCGGTCTCCTCTCGCTTCGAACGCCTCGAGCGCCTCTCCCATCAGGGGAAACTGCTCGTAGTAGTACCACAGGCCGACGCCCACCAACGCGACGAGCACCGTGATCACGATGCCGAAATAGCTGGCGATCACGGCCTTTCGGGCTTCCTTTTGATCGCGGCAGCAGAACAGCCGCTGGGTCATCAACTGGTCGGTGCCGTAGGCGCCCACGTTGGTCCAGGTCGCGGCGATGGCGGCGGTCCAGACCGTGAATTCCGCGGCCGGGTGAAATGAGACATCCCAGAGTCGGAATTTTCCCTCCCGCCAGCCCTCGGCGGCGATCGCGAGTGCGCCGGCATCGACCTCGTGCAGCAGGGCGCCGAGGGCGACGAGGGCGCCCGCGACGAAGATCCCGAACAGGATGACGTCGGTCCAGATGACCGTGGCCATTCCGCCCATCAGTGTCCAAGCGACGGATACGACACCGATGATAAAAATCGACCAGGCCAGCACCGAAATTCCGGTGGCCGTCTCCAATGTGCCCAACGGACCATAGAGAACCAGTCCTAGAATCAGGGCGGTCAGATAGACCCGCGAGGACTGGGCCAGCAGGCCTCCCAGCGTGAACAGTCCGGTGGTCATGGGGCGGATACCCGGACCGAGTTGACGGCCCATGTAATCGTAGGGGCTGTAGAGTTCCCACCGGTAGTAAGCCGGGATGAGGACGTAGGCCACGACGAGCCGGGCCAGGAGTCCGCCGATCAGGCCCAGTTGCAGATAGGTGAAATCGCCGCCCGGCTGAAAGACGATGAACGGCACGCTGACGAACGTGATGGCGCTGATTTCCGTTGCAATGCTCGAGCCCGCTACGGCGTACCAGGGGAGCTTGCGCCCGCCGAGGAAGAAATCCTTGACCGATCTCTGCCGGCCGGCGAGTGCGCCGCCCAGGATCGTGGTGACGATCAGGTAGGCCGCGACGACGGTCCAGTCGATCCAGGTGAAATGGCCGCCCAGGTCGCCCGAGAAACCTTCCGCGGCAAAAAATATCGGCATGGTGGTCATGGTCCCGGCTGCTCCTGGTTAAGCTAGGAGTCTGTCGGGCTTTGCCGACAGCTTCCCAAAAGAGGAAATATCATGACAGAAAGCGGAGGAATTTTTGAAATAAAAAGCAAGAATTCGGGCAAATCCGAATGCGATTCGAGCCCAAAGGAGCCTTCGCACAGGTTTTATCGCCTCTATTCCACCCTCTTGTCATGAGATTTCCTCCCTCCGGCAACCTGCTGGAGGGAGTTTCGAATCCGGAAGCAAGGGAAAAACGGATTTGCGGAATCGCTTGGGAGGATTAGCGTTGTTGCCATGGCTGATTCGACTTCCACCGAAACGACATCCGAATTCCCGCCGTTCAGTCTGGCTCGCCTGCTGAAGACGGTTTTTGCTCCGACAGGGGGCGAACGCGTCGCGATCCTGATCGACCTCGAAGACCCGCGCCAGGTCGTGTATTTCAACTTTTTGAAGGATCCGTCGCTGAGCATCCAGAAGCATGCTTACGAGGTGTTTTACCAGGGCCTGCGCGAGGGCGTCGCGGACGAGATGGGTCTGAAGGGGGGCGACCTCTACGCCTACAAGATCACGGGCGGCAGCAACCTGGATTTGCCCGACCGGGCGGTGGCGCCCGACGGCCGCGAAATCAGTCTGGAAAAGGACGTGTACCCAAACTACGACCTGATTCTCTGTATTTCGACCTACTCGGCCACAGCGCCCCTGACCGCGTTCGCGAAGAAACACGGATTTCGCGGGGCGACACTTCACGGCTTGAACGATATCATTCTCAACAGCGGCCTGGCCGTCGATTACGAGGCTGTGAGTCGAGACGCCGAAAAACTGCGTTCCGGCATGACCGGGGCGGACGCGGTTGAGATCGATTTCCAGGTGAAAGGAGAGGTACACACGCTACGGCTCGAGCTCGGCGGTCAGGAGGCCCAGAAAAGCTACGGTCTCTGCCGGGGCGGGCCGGACGTCGCCAATTTGCCGGCCGGGGAGGTGTATTACGTGCCGACGGGCGCGCGCGGCGCGTTTCCGATGAAGTACGCGGACGGCACGCTCGCGTTGATGGACGTCGAGGACGGGCGTATCCGCGAGGCGCGCTTGATTTCGGGCGATGCGACCGCGGTTGACGCGCACAACGCGAAACTCAAGAGCGATCCGGTCACCGGCGAGCTGGGCGAACTCGGCTTCGGCACGCAGGTTCTGCCGGTGTCGGGGCAGGACATTCAGGATGAAAAGGTTTTGGGAACGGTCCACGTCGCCACCGGCCGCAGCGACCACCTGGGCGGTCATCTGACCCCGGAGCTCTTCTCCGAGGCCTCCCATGCCACCCACGACGATATCCTGTATTCGCCGGCGAAGACGCCCGAGATCAACGTGCCGCAAGTGCGGATGTTCCGGGGCGGGACGACCGAGATCTTGATCGAGGATTTCAGGCCGGCCGTCTATATGCGCGGTCTGCTGGAGAACTGAGGCATGGACGGCTCGGTTTACGAGAGCGACCGGATCCTAAACGAGTATCTTCTGTTTCACTACGGCCGCCCCGGCGAGGTTCTGCCGTATGACTTCGGACCGCGCGAGGCGCTCGGATTCGCGGAACGTTGTGTGACCGAGTGCATCGATCCCGCGGGCCTGCCGGAAGGGAGCCGTGCCCTGGATCTGGGGTGCGCCGTCGGGGGATCGAGTTTCGTGCTCTCCCGCTGGTGCGCCGAAGTGGTGGGCATTGATTATTCGGCGAAGTTCATCGCGGCGGCCCGGAAGATTAGCGACGAGGGCGGTCTGGATTATCAGCGTGCCGACGAAGGGGAACTGACCACACCGTTGCGCGCCGTTCCACCGGAGGGGGCGAATCCGGAAAGAATCTCGTTCGCCCAGGGCGACGCCGAACGTTTGCCGGACGACTTTGGAACGTTCGACGTGGTGCTGATGGCGAACTTGATCGACCGCTTGCCGGAACCGCGACGATGCCTCCGCCGGCTGCCGGAGTTGTTGCGTCCGGGCGGGGTCCTCGTCATTACGTCCCCCTACACCTGGATGCCGGAATTCACGGCGCGGGAACATTGGATCGGCGGCAGGGAGATCGACGGCCGCCGGCTCACGACGGAAACCGGCCTCCGCGAGGCATTGCACGCGGACTTTTCGCTCGAGGCGGTGCGGGACCTGCCGTTCCTGATCCGCGAGCACGCGCGAAAGTATCAATGGAGC
This sequence comes from Opitutales bacterium, assembly GCA_007132315.1. Lineage (GTDB taxonomy): Bacteria > Verrucomicrobiota > Verrucomicrobiia > Opitutales > T3Sed10-336 > SLOW01. The sequence continues at coordinate 226 of SLOW01000100.1, read as the reverse complement.
GTCGCCCAGGCGACCACCTGGAGCCGCAAAGTCGCCAAATAGATCCCGCCGAATGCCGGGTCAAAGACTCCCCGTATTCAGCGGTCAAGAACCCCGGATTGAAAAAGAACCGCGGAAGAGGAGGGAGGAGGTTCGCAAAGGAATCGGGGGGCAGGGAATCATTCTTAAACAAAGGATTGTTCTTTGGCTCTGGGGTTTTTAACCGCGGATTACGCCGAGTACGCGG
>SLOW01000384.1 GCA_007132315.1 Opitutales bacterium | reverse complement strand
CTTCCGGGGTCGAACACCCGGTCACAGCCGTCCTGCTCAATTTCCGGGGTTACGACACCTGGCTCGAAGTGGGCGTGTTATTGCTGGCCATGCTGGGGATATTCGCGGCCGGCGGGTTTATCGGATACCGCGGAGACGACGACGCGGGCGCCCCGGGAATCGTGTTGAATTGGCTGGTGAGGTTTCTGGTGCCGCTCATGGTGCTGACAGGCGGCTACCTTTTATGGCTGGGCAAATTCGCGCCGGGCGGGGCGTTCCAGTCCGGAGTCGTTCTGGGAGCGGCCGGCATCTTCCTCCACCTCGCCGGATTCCGCTTCCGCCTGTCCACCGCGGCATGGAAGACCGGCCTGCTCCTGGGATTCGGAGGATTCCTCCTGTTCGGGATCGCGGCCTGGCTCACGGGACGCGCGTTCCTGGAATACCCGGCCGGTCTCGCCGGCGGGCTTATCCTCGCCATCGAAACGGCAGCGGCGATTTCCATCGGCTTCACCCTGGCGTTCTTTTTTATCTACCTGACCACCGCGGACCGGGGCGCCCCGGTCTGGAAGAACGAGCATCCGGCTGGAGGTGCGCATGGACATTGAACCATACCAGATTTACGCCGTGACCGCAGGTCTGCTCTTCAGCCTGGCCCTGGGCGGGGTGTTCCTGTGCCGGCATTTCTTCAAGAAGATCATCGCGGCCAAAATTCTCGGGGCCGCCGTGTTCCTGCTTCTGGTCAGCGTGGCCCGCCGGGATTACGAGGCATTCGCGGACCCCGTGCCGCACGCGATGGTGATCACCGGCATCGTCGTGGCGGTGAGCGCGGCCGCTTTCGCGCTCGCCCTGGCCCGGCGCATCTGGCGGGACACGGGGCGCTCCAATTTCGACGGCGACCTATGAACCTGATCGAACCCGCCCAACTTCCGCCCAGCCTCATCATCGTGCCCATCCTGGGAGCGCTGGTGTGCTTTATCCTGCCCGGCCCCTGGAGCGGCAGGGTGGGGTTGCTCACCTCGGCCCTCACAGTTGTCGCCGCCGGTCTGAGCACCTGGGCGGTTCTTGCCGAGGGGAGCCAACGGCACGAATTGGGGGGGTGGGCGGCGCCACTGGGCATCAACCTTTATCTGGACGGCCTGGCCGCGGTGTTTATCGCCATGGTCGCGATCATCGGTTTGCTGGTGGGGATTTACGCGCGTTCCTTCTACGCCACCGAATCGGACCAACACGGCACCAATGCGCTTTACTGGCCCCTCTGGCTCACGCTGTGGGCGGGCATGAACGGACTGTTTCTTTCCGCCGACCTGTTCAACCTGTACGTGGTGATCGAGGTGGTCGGTCTGTCCGCCGTCGCCCTGGCCATCCTCTCGGGAAAGCCGCCCGCCCTGCTGGCCGGGCTTCGCTACCTGCTCGCGGCGATCGTCGGATCGATGGCCTACCTTATGGGCGTGGCCCTGATCTACGCGGAGGTGGGCGCGCTCGATCTGACGGTGGTGGCGGAGGCGCTCGACGGGGGACTCGTCCCGCGGGTGGCGTTCGGCCTGATGCTGGCCGGGCTGATGGTCAAGACCGCCCTGTCCCCGCTGCACTTCTGGCTGCCGGCGGCGCATTCCGCCGCCCAGCCGCCGGTCAGCGCCCTGCTGTCGGCGCTGGTGGTCAAAGGCACCTTTTACCTGATCCTGCGCCTCTGGGTGGATGTCTTCGAAGGCTCGATCACCTACGCGATGGGGCAATTCCTCGGCGCTTTGGGCGCGATCGCGGTGCTCTGGGGATCGTACCAGGCGATCCGGCAGTCGCGACTGAAACTGGTGGTGGCGCACTCCACGGTGGGCCAAATCGGGTTCATGTTCCTGCTCTTTCCCCTGATCACGGTCGCCTACGAAGGTTGGGGTTACGCTCCCTGGCTGGCGGCCGCCTGGACCGGCGGCATTTACCAGGCGCTGGCCCACGGATTCGCGAAAGCGGCGATGTTCCTGGCCGTCGGCGTGTACGTCCTGGCGGTGGGCAACGATGAAAAGGATTCCATGGTCGATCTGGTGGCGCGACTACCGATGACGACCTTCGCCCTGGCCTTGGCCGGCGTGAGCCTGATCGGTCTGCCACCCAGCGGCGGTTTTGTGGCGAAATGGATGTTGCTCAAGGCGGCGTTTTCCAGCGGACAATGGTGGTGGGCTCCGGTAATTGTTCTCGGAAGTTTCCTGACCGCCGGTTACGTCTTCATGATCCTGCGCCAGGCGTTCGCCCCGGCCCGGGAAAAGCTGCAGCTGCGGCCGGTTCCCCGGGCCATGGAGGTGACCGCCCTGCTGCTCGGGGTGGGCTCGATCCTGATCGGACTGCGGGCAGAGGAAGTGCTCTTGCTGCTTGATGTCGATGCGCCGTTCGAGGAACCGGTCGAGCCGGAGGAAGGAGGCGCGCCATGAACCTGAACGACTGGATACCGCTCATCATCGTGGCCACCTCGCTGGTGCCGGGCGTGCTGATCTTTTTCCTCCATGAAAACCAGACCGGTGTGCGGACCGCGCTCAACCTGACGGGCGCGGTCGTCAAGGTTCTGCTGGTTTTCGCGGTGTATTTCGGCGTCCAGCGCGGCGAGACCTACACGTTTCGCTACGAGATCGGAGTGGACCTTGAATTTCTCCTGCACATCGACCTGCTCTCGCTGTTGTTCGCCACCCTGTCGGCCATCCTCTGGCTGGTGACCACCCTCTACGCCATCGGTTACCTGGAAGGCTCTCCCTACCGGAGGCGGTTCTTCGGCTTTTTCAGCATTTGCGTCACTGCCAGCACCGGCATCGCCCTGGCCGGCAACGCGGTGACCTTCTTTATTTTCTACGAATTCCTCACCCTCGCCACCTATCCGCTGGTGGTCCACCGCGGGACGGAGGAAGCCCTTCAGGCGGGGCGGACCTACCTCTGGTACACCATCGGCGGGGGAACGGTCCTGTTCGTGGGTGTGGTCTGGCTGTTCGTGCTGACCGGGTCGGTGGATTTCGGCGACACCGAAGCCCTGCAAGCCCTGGCCGCCGAAAACGAAACACAACTCGTGATCCTGTTCTGGGTGCTGGTGGCCGGTCTCGGGGTCAAGGCGGCCCTGTTTCCGCTGCACGGCTGGCTCCCGGTCGCCATGGTCGCCCCCGCCCCGGTCAGCGCCCTGCTGCACGCGGTCGCGGTGGTGAAAGCGGGCGCATTCGGCCTGGTCCGCCTGGTGCAAGACATCTACGGCGTGGAACTGGCGGAGGACCTCAACCTGCTCACCCCGCTGGCCGTGCTCGCCGCCTTCACCATTCTGTACGGCTCGCTCCGCGCGCTGACCCAGGACGACCTGAAAAAACGCCTCGCCTACTCCACCGTGAGTCAGCTCTCCTACATCGCGATGGGCGTGGCCATTCCGGGTGTCACCGTCGCCACGGGCGCCCTCGTGCACCTGGTCCACCAGGGATTGATGAAAATCACGCTGTTCTTCTGCGCCGGAAACATCGCCGAAACCCTGGGACTGCACAAGGTGAGCGAACTGAACGGCATCGGCCGCCGCCTGCCCCTCACCATGGGCGCGTTCACCCTGGCCGCCTTTGGCATGATCGGGCTGCCCCCGCTGGCCGGATTCATCAGCAAGTGGTACCTCGGCATCGGCGGGATGGAAGCCGGCCAAAGCTGGATCGTCGTGGTGCTCCTGGCCAGCAGCGCCCTCAACGCGGCCTATTTCCTGCCGGTCATCCACGCCGCGTGGTTTCGTTCGCCAGACCGCGAATGGAAGATCAAACGGACCGCCCGCTTTCTGGAGACCCCCTGGACCCTGCTTCTGCCGGCGGTCGCCACCGCGGTCACGTCGCTGACAGTCGGCGTGTTCGCAGCCACCGAATGGAGTCCGCTCGAACTGGCGCGTCAAGTCGCCGAATCCTGGTATTCCCGCCGATGATCTGGCTTCTCGTCATTCTGTTCCCGCTCTTGCTGAGCCTCGTCGCACCGGCCGCGGAGGGGGACGCCCGACGGCGCGGCGCGCTCCTCAGTGCCGCCGCGCTCCCGGCGCTCCTGGCCGGGCTCGCCATCGTGCCGGTGGAGACGGCCGCGTTCCCCGGTCTGTTTCTGGGCGCTGAGTTCGGTCTCGACACACCCCGCGGCGCCCTGCTCACGCTCGCCGCCTTACTCTGGGGCATCGCGGGAGCGTTCGCGGGGGCCTACCTCCGGCGGGACGCCCATCCCGTCCGGTTTGCGTTCTTTTTCCTCCTCGCCATGTCCGGCACCTTCGGCCTTATCGTAGCCCAGGACGTGCCCTCGTTCTACACCTGCTTCGTGGTCATGACGTTCGCCTCCTACCCCCTCGTTATCCACACCGCAACGCCCGAGGCACGGCGGGCGGGCCGGATCTACCTGGTGATGGCGGTCGCGGGCGAGCTCTTCCTGATCTTTTCGCTCTACGGCGCCGTCCAGGCCGCCGACAGCCTCCTGCTGGTCGATCTCGCCCCGGCTGTCGCCGATGCCGAGAACGGCCGGAACCTCCTCCTGCTGGGCTTGATCGGATTCGGCGTGAAAGCGGGCGCCGTGCCCCTCTATTTCTGGCTGCCCCTGGCCCATCCCGTCGCTCCGACTCCGGCCAGCGCCGTCCTGAGCGGCGTGATGATCAAAGCCGGCCTGCTCGGCTGGCTCCACCTGGCACCTCTGGGTCAACCGGACCCGACCGGCTGGGCGGAGATGCTGATCGTCCTCGGACTTCTCGCCGCCTTCGGCGCGGCCGCCATCGGATTTTTTCAGGAAGACCCGAAAACCACCCTCGCGTATTCCAGTATCAGCCAGATGGGGCTGATGACCGTACTTCTCGGACTCGGCATGAAAGCCGGCGCCTCCGAAGCCGCGGTCGCCGGCGCCCTGGCCCTGTACGCTTTCAACCACGGCCTCGCCAAGGGGGCACTGTTCCTCGGAACCGGCGTCGTCGCCGCGGTCTCGCACGGCCGACTCTGGGTGATGGCCGGTCTCGCCACGGGAGCGATCGGAATCGCCGGCGGACCACTGACCGGCGGCGCCCTGGCCAAATATGGTCTCAAGGAAACCGCGAGCCTGGCCCCTTCTCCCTGGGAAAACCTCGTGTTGGGGTTGCTCCCGTTTGCCACCCTCGCGACCTCGTTGCTCCTGGGACGCTTCCTTTGGCTGTGCTGGAAAAAACCCGGTAGTCAGGCCGAGGACTCGCCCGCGGGACTGGTCCTGCCCTGGGCTCTGTTGACCGCGGCCGCTCTGATATTGCCCTGGTGGCTCAATCCGTACCTCGGCCTGGATGTGCCCGTGCCGGCGTTTTCGTTCGCCGCCTGGTTCGAGGCAACCTGGCCTCTGGTCGCGGCCGGTGCGATCCTGCTGGTCGCGCTTCGTCTGAGTGAGAAGGCCCTGCCGTGCCTGCCCCCAGGCGACTTCATCGTTCCGATCGAACGGCTGGTCTCGATGTGCGGTGCCGCCGCGAAACACGCCGGCTTGCGGTATCCCGCCCGCGGTTCCATCGATCTCGCGGCTCTGAGCGACCGCCTCCTAGCCCTTGAAGACGCCCGCGAGTTGATGGACCGGGCGGAAGCCCGCCTCTCCCGCTGGCGCGTCGTGGGTGCGTTGTTTATTCTAATCGCCCTCGGGTTTATCCTCGCGGCATGGGCAATCTAAGACCCAACCAACCGATATGAAAAACTCTCCCAAACGACCTTTCCCATCCGCCGTCACCCTGCAGGCTGTCGCGCTCCGCACAGCAGGATTTTCCCTGCTCTGGTGGATCCTGGCCGAGGGGCGATTTGAAGACCTTGGGTTCATTATCGGATGCGTCGCCGTCGCAGTCACCGTTTCCGTGTGCCTGTGGCCGCCGGGTGCGTGGCGCTGCCGACCGCTGGGACTGATCCGGTTTGTCCCCTATTTTCTCTGGCGCTCGCTCCAGGGTGGCATCGATGTGGCCCGCCGCGCCTTCGCCCCGTCGATGCCGCTGCAACCGGAAGTAATCACCGTGCCCCTGGGGTCGTCGGAAAGTCAAAACCTTCTCCTCACCTGGATCGTCAGTCTCCTGCCCGGCACCGCCGGCATCCGTCTGGAAGAGGACAACCTGAAAGCCCACGTCCTGGACTCCCGCCTTCCCGTGCGCCGGAACATCGAAGAACTGCGGGACCGCCTCGCCCGCCTGTGCGATTGACTCACACGGATACCTGGTCTCTGTGGGTTCCGTTTCCCCGTGGATCGGCACTCCGTGAGGAGCGGGGCGTGGTAGAGCGTCAGGTACACGTCCCCTGTCCTCACGGACAGGCCTACGGTCACGCTGCTCCGCCGCTCAGGGGTTGTGCGGCAGGACGAGGGTGGCGATGCTCTGGGCGGGAATTTCCACCCCGTCGACGGTCACGTCCATTCGCTCCGGATAGCGATCCGCCGTCGTGAACCAGGCCTCCAACTCCTCCGGCGGGATTTACGATGTTCGGCTCTTGCGTGAGTGACCGGGACAGTCGTAAGGTTATTCCTCAACCGTTTCCTTAAACCGCCTTGCAACACCGCACCCATAGTTCAATGGATAGAACACCGGCCTCCGGAGCCGAAGATTTGGGTTCGACTCCCGATGGGTGCACCGGGTCCGCGATCTGATGTCCCTGGCCGACAGCAGACGTGAATTCAGCCGGAGCGATCTCGACGAAACGACCCTCCACGCGGATCCGATCGCCCAGTTCGGACAGTGGTTCGACGAGGTGTCGCGGGCCGATATCACCGACGCCAACGCGATGACTCTCGCCACCGCGGACGCGCGCGGCGAACCGTCCGCGCGGATCGTGCTGCTGAAGGACTTCGGCCCCGGCGGGTTCACCTTTTACACCAACTACGAAAGCCGCAAAGGCCGGGATCTGCGGGAGAACCCGCGCGCCGCGCTGGTTTTTTACTGGAAGGAATTGGAACGCCAGGTGCGGATCAACGGCACGACGGAGCGCGTCGGCCGTGAGGAGAGCGAACGATACTTCGAAAGCCGTCCGCTCGGCAGCCGCCTGGGTGCCTGGATATCCGAACAAAGCCGCCCCGTTCCCGACCGGCATTTTCTGGAGGATCGCCTGGAGGAGATCCGGCGGCGGTTCGCCGGCGATGAGGTCCCCCTCCCCGAATTCTGGGGCGGGTACCGGTTGCGACCGGGCGTGATCGAGTTCTGGCAGGGCCGACCCAACCGCCTGCACGACCGGATTCTCTACACCCGCGAACACGAGGGGTGGAAACGCGAGCGGCTGGCGCCCTGAATGACCACCCGCAAATGCCCCCGGCGCTTGCGGCTTTCACCGGATGTCCCACACTGCTCAGAGGAGAGAGAGTTTTTCGCACATGACCAAGACGATGATTGATTGCCACATGCACACACCGCTGTGCGGCCACGCGGTGGGGGAACCCGGCGAGTACGTTCGTCACGCCGCCGGCAACGGGATCGGCCTGATCACCTTCACCTGCCACGTGCCGATCGACGACGAACGGATGGGCGGCTCCGGGATCCGCATGGCCGAGGAACAACTGCCCCGGTACATCGACCTGATCGCCGCCGCGGCGGAGAAAGGCGAAGCGCTCGGGGTAAAGGTTTTGACCGGCATCGAAGCGGAAATTTCGCCGAACGCCGAAATCATGGACCGCATGGACGAGGTGCTCACCCGCCACCCGTTCGATTTCGTCCTCGGCTCGTTGCACCACCCCTTTCCCGCCTACCGGGGCTGGTTGAGCGAAAACGGAATCGAGGAGGATCGCGCGATCGTGGACGCCTACTTCAGCCATCTCGCCGACGGTGCCCGTTCGGGCCGCTACAACAGCATCGCCCACCCCGACGTCATCCGGATCTACGGAACGGTGGAGCGGTTCGAGCCGCAAGAACACGAGCCGGTGATCCGCGATTTCCTGCGGGCCGTCCTCGACAGCGGCATCTGTCTCGAAGTCAACACCAGCGGCCTGACCAAGGGCGTCTTCCAGGTCCACCCGGACCCGCTGATCCTGGATTGGGCGGCGGAAATGGGCGTTCCCCTGACGATCGGTTCTGACGCCCACCGGCCGGAATCGGTCGGCCAGAAATTCGACGAGGTGCTGCCCCTGCTCGCCTCCAAAGGCTTCAAGGACTTGCATTACTTCGAGGCGCGGAACCGCCGGTCCGTGCCGCTGCCGGAGTTGTCATGAAACTCTTCCTGCTCAGACACACCGAGGCCGAGCCGTCGGGATCCGACGACAAACGGGCCCTCAGCGCCCGCGGCCGCGACACCGTCCGCGAGCTGGGGCGTTTTCTGTCGGAACGATCGGCCCGGCTGCCGTCCACCTTTGAACACAGCTCCCTGCTGCGGGCGCGTCAGACCGCCGAAATCCTGGCCGAATCGCTGGGGCGCGGAATCAATTGCCGCGAGCGGGACGGGCTCACTCCCTCCGACGACGTCGGCGCGCTCGCGGAGCAGTTGGCTGGGGAACAGGAGGATCGCCTCTGGGTTGGCCACGAGCCGCACCTGGGCATGCTGGCCTCCCTGCTCGTGTGTCAGGATCCATACGCCGGCGCTTTCGCCATGCGGAAGGGCAGTCTCCTCTGTTTGGAACGCGGGATCGCGGTCAGGCCGGGTTCCGGCCCCTTCTCCCGCTGGGTCGTCAACGGCCTGGTGTCGCCCTCGTTTCCCGATTGAGAGCCCGCGAGCGAGCCCGGGGCACGTCGGTCGGAATTCAGGATTTCGCCAGTTCGTCGGCCGGCTCCTCGAGCGACAGATCGACCATCAGCTCTTGGGCAAGGTTCTCCAGATCGGTCCGAATTTTCTGCAGGTTGCTCCCTTCGGGGATGCGCAACAACGCCCGGGCCCGGAAGAGCATCTCTCCGCTCATCGGAGCGCTGTAACACTCGGTGGTCAGTTCCTCCACATTGACCCGGTGGGCGGCCAGGGCGTGCGATAGATGACGAACGATGCCCGGACGATCGTTGCCCACCACTTCAAGCGTTGCCGGGCGGTCGGGAACCGACGTCTCATCGGCCGAATCGGTGCGTGCGACCACAGTCAGGCCCGCGGACTCGAGGGCGCGCATGGCCTCCATCAGCGACTCGCGATTGCCCTCGGGAACATCCACCCGGACGATACCGGCAAAGTGACCTCCGAGGTGCGCCATCCGGCTTTCGAGCCAGTTGCCGCCGTTCTGAACCACGATTTCCGACAGCGAATCGACCAGGCCCGGCTTGTCGGCGCCGATGATTGTCATAACAAGAGGCGACTTCATCGCGGCATTTTCAGCCGGGCCGCCGGACAAGTCAAGTCAGCGCACGGACGCCGTCCCGCATCCGGTCGAGACCCTCTTTGAGGGTCGCACGCGGACAACCGAAATTCATCCGGACGAATCCCGATCCCTTGAAAAACCGCCCGTCCGACAGGGCCACGCCGTGGTCGATGAAGTGCTTGACCGGTTCGGCGAGATTCAGGGGCCGCACGTCGAACCACGCCAGGTAGGTGGCCTGCATCCGCGTCACCCGGATTCCGGGAAGCTCCTTTTCGGCGAAGCGCAACAGGTAATCCCGGTTTCCCCGCAGGTACTCGATGAGTTCCTGTCGCCACGGCTCACCGCGGGCGTAAGCCGCCTCGCATCCGGCGTACCCGAATGCGCCCACCTGGGGAACGATCCCCGCCTTGGCCTGGTGGAAGGCGGCCCGGAGCTTTGGATCCGGAATGATCGCAAAGGCACAGCCGAGTCCCGGGACGTTGAAGGTTTTGCTCGGGGCCATCAGAGTGATGGTGTTCCGCGCCACCTCGGGTCCCTGCATCGCGGTGGGCCGGTGCGGAATGTCGTCCAGAATGAGATCGCAGTGAATTTCGTCGGAGCACAACACGATGTCGCGCTCCTCACAGAAAGCGGCGAGCCGGGCGATTTCCTCCTCATCGAACACCCGTCCGACCGGATTGTGCGGTTGGCAGAGCAAGAACAATCTCACGTTCTTCTTCCAGGCCGCCTCCATCGCCTCCCAATCAAACGTCCAGCGCCCCCCGTCTTCGCGCAGCGGCACGGTGACCAATTCCCGCTTCATATTGCGCGGCGCGGTCAGGAAGGGCGGATACACCGGGGTCGCGGTCATGACGGCGTCGCCCGGTTGCCCGATCGCCCGGCAGGTCACGTTGATTCCGCAAACCAGCCCGGGAAGCCAGACGATCCAGTCGGGATCCACCTCCCAACCGTAACGCCTGCGGCACATGCCGGTCACCGTCTTCACCAGGCTCTCCGTGGGTTCGGCGTAACCGAACACCCCGTGGTCCACCCGCTCCCGCAGAACCTCCAGGAGTTCCGGCGGCGAAGCGAAATCCATGTCGGCCACCGGCATCGGAATTACGTCGCGATCCTCAAAAGGCGCCCATTTTTCACTGCCGGTTCCCCCGCGGCCGATCACCCGGTCAAAATCGTAAACCATGTCACCCACCTAAAGCGGCCCACCGCACCGGTGGCAAGCGCGGAGGCGGAACGCGGGACATCCACCGGAATCCCCGGGGACCTTCTGCCATGGCGGAGTATGGCCCCCTCCAGACAGCAAGGGACCTCCGGCTCTCGAAGGCGGCGCTTCCGCGCCGCCGCCGGGAAAGTGTACGCCACTCGGCGGCCGGTGCGGGACGCCCGCCCGGACAAAGAGACGGATTGACAGCGGCGAGCTTTCCCCGGTAAAGAATGCCCTTTTTCAACCCATATTCTCTATGGCCAAAGCCACCGAACTGCGAAAAGGAAAAGTGATCAACCACAACGGCGTCCCCCACCAGGTGATGGACATGCAGCACCGCACACAGGGGCGAGGTCAGGGATGGGTGCAGGCCACGATGCGCAACCTGGATACGCGTGCCAGTACGGTGGTTAAGTTCGGATCAACCGACAACATCGAGTTCCTGGTCACCGAGAACCAGCGCCTGGAATTCAGTTACGAGGACGGTCAAAACTACGTCTTCATGGATCCGGAAACCTTCGAAAGCACCGAATTGGGTGAAGACATCATCACGGAGGAAGTGAAAAAATACCTGGTTCCGAACAGCCAGTACGACTTTCTTTTGATCGAAGGCAAACCGGTGGAACTCGTCCTGCCCGCCTCCGTGGAGTTGAAGGTCACCGAATCCCCCGAAGGCGTGCGCGGCGACACCGCCTCCAACGTGCAGAAACCCGCCACCACCGAGACCGGACTGAAGGTGATGGTTCCGCTCTTTATCAAGGAAGGCGAAACCATCAAAGTCAGCACCGCCGACGGCTCCTACATGGGACGAGCCTGAGGAAGGTAAAAATCAAAAGTTCGAAGTCAAAAATGGAAGGCAGGCCATTTCGCGCCTGCATTTCCACCTTTCCTTCGACCGGGTACTTTAAATTGTAACTTTATCCTCTTAACTTTCTAGGCAACCCGTTCGACGATGAGCGGCGAGGGATTCGGACGCTTGGGCGCCAGACGATAGGCGGCCTTGAAATATTCCAGAGCCTGTTCAAGTTTGGCTTCGCTGTTGTAGTGGATCATCATCAGCGGTTCGCCCTGCTTGACCTGAGTCCCCACCTTGCGAATCTCGGAAACGCCGGCGGCGTGATCGATCTTCTTGGTCTTGGGATCGCGTCCCGCCCCGAGAAGGCTCACGCCCCGGGCGATCATGGCGGCGTTGATGGTGTGCACGTACCCGCGCTTGGGGGCCGGCAACTTGCGGACGTGTTTGGCCTTCGGGAATTTTTCCGGATCGTCCACGTAACTGACGTCGCCTCCCTGGGCCGTTACCATCTCCTTGAACTTATCCAGCGCCGATCCGTCCTTGATGTGTCGCTGGACGGTCTGTTTGGCCGACAGCGTGGAACCGGCCACACCAGCCAGACGGACGACCTCCATGCCGAGTTTAAGGACCAGTTCCCGGAGGTCTTCCGGCCCTTCATCCTTCAACAATTCGATGGCCTCCCGCACCTCCAGCGCGGTGCCCACCGTGCTGCCCAGAGGTTGGTTCATGTCTGTCACCAGCGCCACACAGCGGCGCTTCATGGAACGCCCCACCCGGGTCATGGTGCGGGCGAGCTGCTTGGCCTGCTCGAGATCCTGCACGAACGCCCCGTTGCCCCACTTGACGTCGATGATCAGACCCTCCGCCCCCTCGGCCAGTTTCTTGCTGAGCACGCCCGCGGCGATCAGCGGCAGACTCGGGACCGTTCCGGTGGCCTGGCGCAACTCGTACAGGTTGCGGTCGGCGGGCGAGATTTCTTCGCTCTGGGCGATAATCCCGCAGTGCACCTTGGTGAGCTGTTTCACAAAATCGGCGATCGGCATCTCCGTCTTGTACCCCGGAATCGCACTGAGCTTGTCCAGGGTGCCGATCACAAAATCCTCGTCCGCCCCCGACATCATGGGCACCACCACCCCGCTGGCCGCGGCGAGAGCGACCAGCACCATCGACGTCTTGTCCCCGACCCCGCCGGTGGAATACTTGTCGATTTTCGGTCGCGAGAGCTTGGAGAGGTCGATCACCTCCCCCGAAAGCATCATCTCCTCGGTCAGTACGGCCGTTTCCGAAGCGGACATCCCCTGGAAATAGATCGCCATGGCCAGGGCGGCCAGTTGGTGCTGTGGCATTTCACCGTCCAGCATGGAATCCACGATATAGCGGATTTCCTCCTGGTTGAATTCTCCTCCATCCCGCTTCTTCTCAATTAAATAAGAGTAGGACGGTTTTACGAAACGACGATTCGCCAACGTTTTCTTTCTCATAACATTAACTCGTTCAGGACGGCCCCGGATACAGGATGCCGCAAACCGTTAAGGATAAGGTTATTAAAGAAGGGTTGTCGAGCTTTTTTTTCCGCGCCCCAAACGCCGTCCCCAAAACCGCTTCCCCGTCGCTTTTTTCTCATTCGGATCTTGCTCCGAACGAAGGGCTTCCTTCGATTGCATGGATGGACATCGCATTCAACGTGGCGGAAAGCCTGGAGAAGCGGATCGCGGACGCGGCGGCGGAGCTGGACGAGTTTGACGAGGGATTCGCCCCGGACATCCGCACGGCAGATCCGCGCTTCGGAGATTTTCAGGCCAACGGCGTACTGCCCTTCGCCAAACGCCTCGGACGCAACCCGCGCGAGCTCGCGCAGAAACTGGAAGCTCACTTGCGCGAACGCGGAAACGACGATTTTGAAACCAGCGTGGCCGGCCCCGGGTTCATCAACGTGACCCTGCGGCCAGCCGCCCTGCTGACCTGGCTGCGCGCGTACGGCAGTGGCGACGATCTCGCCTCCGGCGCCTCCGTCCTGCACCGGGACAAGCGGGTGGTCATCGACTACAGCTCCCCAAACACCGCCAAACAGATGCACGTGGCGCACATCCGCTCGATGGTGGTGGGCGAGGCGATCAGCCGCCTGTTCGAATTCGCCGGCGCCCGGGTGATCCGGGACAACCACATCGGCGATTGGGGAACCCAGTACGGCAAACTGATCCACGCCTACAAACACCACCTCGACCCGGAAGCGCTGGAACGCGATCCGCTGGAGGAACTGGAGCGGCTGTACAAGAAGGGCGACGCCCTCTCCCGCGAAGACCCCTCCGTCCTGGACCAGGCCCGGGCCGAACTGCTCAAACTCCAGCGCAGAGACCCGGAAAACCTCAAACTCTGGGAGGAAATCAACCGCCTGAGCCGGCGCGCTTTCGACGAAATCTACGCAAAACTCGGCATTCGCTTCGACGCCACCCTCGGCGAAAGCTTTTATCGCGACAAGGTGGACGAGGTGTATTCCGAGTTGCTCGAATACGGCATCGCCGAAGAAAGCCAGGGCGCCCTGGTGGTCTTCCACCGCGAACATCCGCGCTTCAAGGAACAACCGTTTATCATCCGGAAATCCGACGGCGCCAGCAACTACGCCTCGACGGACCTGGCCACCGTTCTGTACCGGGTGCGGGAATGGGAGGCCGACGAAATCGTGTACGTCACCGACGGACGGCAGCAGGATCATTTTCAGCAACTGTTCCTGACCGTGGAGAAATGGTTCGCCGCCACCGGCCGCGAAACACCCCAACTTGACCACGTCTGGTTCGGCACCATTCTGGGCGAGGACGGCAAGGCAATCAAAACCCGTTCCGGCGACCCGCTCAAGCTCAAAGACCTGCTGGCTGAAGCGGAGCAGCGCGCGCGCGCCATTGTGGAGGAGAAGAATCCGGATCTGTCCGAAGCGGAGAAGGCCGACATCGCACTCGCCATCGGAATTGGCGCGGTGCGCTACGCCGACCTCGCTCAAAACCGCACCAGCGATTACACCTTTTCGTGGGACCGGATCCTGAGCTTCGAAGGCAACACCGCGCCCTACCTGCTGTACGCGGTGGCCCGTATCCACAGCATCTTTACACGGATGGGCGAAAACGCGGCGGTGGACGAGTCCGGCGCGACGCCGTTCGAAACCGAGCGGGAACTCAAACTCGCCCGCAAGCTCCTCGGCTTCGCCGAGATTCTGAAGCTGGCCCTCTCGGACCTCCGCCCCCATTTCATCGGCATCTACCTGTACGAACTGGCCGGCGAATTCAGCAG
>SLOW01000381.1 GCA_007132315.1 Opitutales bacterium | reverse complement strand
GTATCAAGGTGACAAGAAAAATTTTACAGCGGTCCGATGCGGTCCGACCGGGGGAATTGAGGAAACCGCGGCAGACTGGGCATCGGGGCGCCAAGCTCAGGCGGGTCCTGCCGGTGGAGCGTTGGATTTCTGGTGGCGGCCAGTTGGAATCGGATATGGAAGAGGTCACGGAAGCGAGGGAGTCTGCGGGTCTGCTTGGACCATTTTCGCAAGAGGACATCGAAGTACCGATGGATCGGTACTCGGGTGAAGATCTGGTCGACCGGCGTTGACGTTCGGGGGCGCGGGCTTAGCACAGGGAACTGAAAGATGGGTTTACGGTGCAATCTTTACGGCGAATCGGTCAGTAGGAAAGGGACCTTAAAATGGGAAGATACCGACAAAAACCTCCTGATGACATTCTGGAGCTGATCGATCTGGTCGAGGCCGGTCGACTTTTTGACGTTGAAGCACGGATCCGAAGCGGGTGCCGAATCGGTGTATCCGATCCCGATTCACGGCGGTACTGTCCTCTCGTTCGTGCTGTCCGCACGGGATTTCATAGTATGGTAGTCGTGCTGCTGAGGGATGACCGCTGGACGCAATGCGACCTGAACGAAGCCCTTTTGGCGGCGGTTGTAATCAAGCGTACTGATTTGGCGGAACTGTTGTTAGAGAAAGGGGCTCAAGCAGAAGTTGTGGATTTCGAGGAAATCTGTGAGACGGTTGATCCCGAATTTATGGAGAAAATGCTGCGGGGCGGTGCGGATCCGATGAAAGAAAACGGGTTTGCGCGGGGCTTGGATTACCTGTCTGCGCGTCCGCTTCTCCGCTTCTACCGTTCCCTCAGAGAGGAGTTTCCATCGCTTCACTTACAGGCTTCGCTGGCCTTGGCCGAGGCGGCATCCAAGAAGAGGGTCCGTTGGACCGCTTTACTTGCCTGGGCCGGAGCCGATCCCCACCTGAAAGTGCCGGATGATCTCTCGGTCGATTGGGATTTCAGCGAGGAGGATTCTTTCCGAACCGCGGCAAGGGATGCTTGCTGGTCGGGGAAAGCTGAAGTTGTCAAGGTGCTCCAACTAAAGAAAGATCCCGATCGACTGCGCGAGTTGTTGGAATGGGCCGCGGTAAATCCATCCGTTGGCGTGTTCAAAGAACTGCTGAGCAAGCTGGGTGGCGAAGATCTTAACACTGGGACTCCTGCCTCCTGCCGGGCATTGGAGAAACTGGTGGAGTGTGGACCATTCGGCTATGAGTGCGTCGCGGAGGACGAGGGGAAGATTGGGTGCATGAGGTGGCTAATTGAGTCGGGAGCACGCTGGAGTCCCGAGTGGGAACGGATTGGCGATATTCGAAGATACCTACTTCGGCATTCTTACTCATCGGTGGGGGCGACTATTCGTGTGCTGTATGAGAACCCGAATGCGTTGGACCGGGGAGTTTTAGTAGAGCTGTGTCGGACGCCGGCGATTCGGAGAGCGATCGAGGCGTCGGATCCGAGGCTGTTAAGAAGGATTAGCAGTCTATAGAGGGGTTGGAGGCGGTCGGGCCGATTCCTTTGGTGGGATTCTCGGGAGTGGGTCCGGGATCTGTTGGGCCAATGACTGCGGTGGTGCGATGAGGAGCGAAACATGCCGGATTTCAGGTTGCGGGAGGACTCGTTACACGGCAGGCTTGGTCCCGGGGGTTCTGGAAATGTTTTCAACTGAGGGCGGGAGGCAGCGGGAGACAGGTGTGAAGCTACCCGGTTGATTCGATCGAGCTTACAGCCAACCTCGGACTGTTTCGGCGAACGACCCGAACCCATGTGGGAAAAGGGCTCTTCCAGCAGGATAGATCATTCGAGTGCTATTCCGATCAAATCCGAAATTTGATTATCCAAAAATGCGGGGGAATTTACCTGATCGGCGTATCTGGTGCGTACTATATGCGTATCAAAAAATCAGCCAGAATCGGCCAAATTTCGCCATTTTTGGGAAAGTTGTCTCAAAAGGCGATCCTTGGGGCAAGGGCTCTATTTTTATTTATCTTGTTTATTTGTAGGGGATTATTCGTGTGCCCGGAGGGGGACTCGAACCCCCACGGCCTTACGGCCAGCGGATTTTAAGTCCGCAGCGTCTACCATTCCGCCATCCGGGCCAGTGGAATCCAGCTTAAGTGTCCCAAAGCCGCCGTCGAGTCAACGGGAATTGCCGTCCGGATTGCCGGCGCGACGATGAAGGTTTCGGATTCGAGGTGATATAACAAAACGTTCACGATAACCGGTTCTATCCAGGCCGGTTGGAAGGGAGCGTTTGAAATGGTTTGCGGTCATTGCGTATTGCGGGATCCGGACGAACCGGCGAACTGGGAACGAATTCGATCTCGGGAGTTGACCCTGCCTGATAATGCAACAGACTTGAAATAGAGGTGTTCGTATGACCCGAGATTACGACAGTGAAACCCTGGAAGCGGAGCGCTCCGGCCCAGACATCGAGGAGTCCGTTTGCCGCCGGATTATTTCCGCTTACCGGCGGAAGCTGGAGTACGTGTTGATGCTCCCGTGTCTTGAAGGGTTGTACGTCGAGGGAATGCGGGCTCTGGAATTGCCCGGCGCCCGGAAGGGGATCGGGCTCAGGGGGGCGTTGAGCGCGCTGCTGCTTGAAAACCGGTTTGAGTTGATCCGCTGGTCGTTCCAGCGATACCGCAACCGATTTCCGGCCGAAGCCGCCCGGCGCCTGGACCGGATGTTCGGCCTCGACCAGTTCAACACGCTGGAGCTGGACGAGTACCTGACGGTGCGCCAATGGACCGCTTTTCGGGACAACCTGCTGTTCGTGCTGGCTCGTCATCACCGTCGCTACAAGCGGGCTCAGGCGCTCATGTTTTTCCGCTACCAGAATCAGATCGATATGACGGTGAACCGGACGGTGTTCGATCCGGCCAAGCGTCACGACGCCGTGCAGGAAGGTTGTATGGCCCTGCTGCACGCCGTGGACAAGGTGGAGGATTCGCAGGCTTCGTTCGCGGCCTACTCGCAGAGCTGGATCAAGCGCCAGATCAAGAACTTCCTGATGGGCGAACGGTTTCCGGTGCACGTGCCGATCAACCTGGCGTCCAAGACCTTGAGTCAGACCGAGGAGGAGAGAAAGGCCGCGGCGGCGGCGGACGACCCGTCCGAACGCAAGGCGGCGGTGCTGATGGAGCGCCTCCGGCAACCGAGTGTGTCTCTGAACGAGGTGATGGAGGACGCGCTTCCCTTGTCCGAGAGGTTGCCCGATGATTTCGCCGAGTGTCCGTTGGCCGCGTTTTCCCAGAAGGACTTGTGTGAACTGGTCTCTCATTTGATCGATCATCTTACGGACAAGCAGCGCGAGGTGCTGGAACTCCGGTTCGGTCTGCTTGAGGGGGGGAAGCCGCACACCCTTTCCGAAATTTCCCGGAAGATCGGGATTTCGCACCAGCAGGTGAGTATGCGTGAAAAGCGGGCTCTGCAGAAGCTTCAGTCGGCTATTACTCCATACCTGCAAGAAATTTATGAATGAAGCTGGGATTCCTCGGCGGCAGTTTTGATCCGGTCCATCACGGGCATCTGGTCCTGGCTCAGGATGTCTTCGAGCAACTTGAGCTGGACCGGCTGATCTTCGTACCGTCGGCGCGAACGCCCTTGAAAGCGAGCGAACCGGAATTGGGCGCCGCCGAACGGATCGAGCTGCTTCGTCTGGCCATCGGACCGGTTCCGTGGTTCGACGTTTCCACGGTGGAGATCGATCGGGGAGGCGTCAGTTACACTGTGGACACGGCCCGCGTGCTCAGGGAGCGTTACCCGGATGATACGCTCTACTGGATCATCGGACAGGATCAGGCCGCCCAACTGGTCCGGTGGCACCGTATCGACGAACTCGCCGGCCTGGTTTCGTTCGCCTGGGCGAGAAGGCCCGGGACCGCCATGACGTCGAAGCCTCTCCCGGGTGTTTCGCTTC
>SLOW01000307.1 GCA_007132315.1 Opitutales bacterium | reverse complement strand
CTTCGTCATAATCGATCGCCAGTACCGATCAAAAAAAAGGCCCCGGCGCGTGCCGGGGCCTCACAAAACGAGTCAGTCCTCGGCCCGGATTCGCGGTGCCGGACCGCCCGGAGTCACGTGTGTCGGTGCCTGGAATGTCGATCCGGGGCTGACGTTGCGCAGCTCCTGGTTCTTGAGGGAACCTCCCGGCGTGACAAGGTTGGCGGTCACAAAAATCAAGAGATTCCTCTTGGTGCTCGCTTCACCCTCACTGCGGAACAAACGCCCGAGCAGAGGGATGTCTCCGAGAACCGGAACCTTGTCCTTGACCGTGCGCACCTCTTCGCGGGTCAATCCGCCCATCACCAACGTGGCGCCGTCCCAGACGGTCACTTGCGTACTGATTTCACGGGTGGAAAAAATCGGCTGGAAGAAGCCGGACGGAATGGTCACCGTCGTGTCACCCTGAATGGCAATGCTGGGACCGCCGTATTCGACGAATCCCTCGAATTCGGTCACCCGGGGATTCAGATCAAGGCTGATACTGCGCTCGTCGTCTTCGACGGTCGGTGTCACCGTCAGCTCCACACCAACGTTCCGCGCCTCAAAGTTCTGCGGCGTTCCCGCGGTTATCGTTACCCCGCCCGTCGCGGTGCCGGCGGTAGCCGCGCCCGCGGCACTGACCTGACTCTGGGCGTCCGAATACTGGTCGGGGTACCGGAATTCCTGGGCCACGACGATCTCCGCGGTTTCACCGGAGAGCACCATAATCTTGGGCGCGCTCAGCAGGTCGCTACCGGTCTGTCTCGACAAGGCGCGAATTGTCGCTTCCACGCCGAAGCTGCCGATACTGCCGCTGATCAACGCCAGATTGCCGGCCCCGGCCCCCAACGGCACTTCGCCGGGAAGATCCGGCGGCGCCTGGGGAATGGTCAGGCTCAAATCGGGGCTGTCTATAGTGATTTGGCCGCCGGAATCCATACCGGTACGCGAATCGGCCAGAGTGCGGTTGTCGGTGCCAAACACCTGGCGGAATTGGCCCACTACCTGTTGTCCCTCCGAATCGATAACCGGAAGGCCGGTCGATGGGTCCACCTGAGGCTGGCCGCCACGCTGAACCTCGTAATTGAAACCGAGTTCATCGAGAGCACCCTGTTGGACTTCGAGAAAACGAGCTTCGATTTCGACCTGCCTGACGTCAGCATAGCGGGCGAGCAGGTTGCGGATACGGTCGAGATTGCGGGGAGTCTGGGTGACGATGATTCCGGACCCGTCATAGACCAGGTTCGATCCTTCCGGGAAATGGATCCCGGCACTGCTCAGAAACTGGCGGATGCGCTGGCTGCTTTGCCCCCCGTTTCCGCCATTCTCTGGGCTGGCGAACGGATCGTCCGCGCCGGGACCCACGGCCGCCCCGGCGTCGGCGCCGGTCATCCGGATTACCGTAGCGCGATCAATGGGAAAGATATCGGTTTCCAGGTCCGTCCGAATTCCGTCCCCGGGACTGACAACCACGACATCGTCTTGGATCTCATAGCGGAATCCGGCGTCATCGACGATAAAATCGAGGATTCGGCCCAGCGACATGTTGCGCAGGGAAATACTCACTTCGGGGTCGAGGCGGTCCGGGTCGCGCAACACAATGTTGACGCCTTCATCAGCGTCGTCGTACTCTTCCGAAATATCGTTGAGCGTGGTAATCACGCGTCGGAGGGGGACATCGGTGAAATTGACACTGGGGATAACTATCTCACGGAGTTTAATGGCGAGTTCCGGTTCTTCCTCTTCCACTTCCTCCTCAATCTCTTCCAGGTACACCTGCGGGCGTTGCCAAGCGTCGGCCACTTCTTCGAGCAACTGCGCGCGGGTCTTCTGACGGTTCAAGTGAGAACCGGCCGCGCGTTCGTTGGAGATGCGTTCCAGCCATGCTTTGGCCTGCGGGTTGTTGGCGTCGATGGCTTCCACGCGGCGGAACGTGTCCTCGGCTCCGAGCAGGTCACCGCTGATAAACTGGGCGCGCCCCTGGCGGAGCATGCGCTGGATGCGCTCGCGCTCCTCTGGAAAATCCGGGCTGACGTCCTCGATCCGGATAAAACTCGGATCGTCCAATCCGCGAACCACCTCGCGGGCGGCCTGGCGGGCGGCCATGTTGGTTTCCTCGTACCGGTCGTACCGGGCCAGCGTTTGAGCGGCCTCATCGACTTCGCCGGCATGCAGCTGCGCGAGAGCCTTCTTGGCGACCGCCTCGGAACGCATCTTCTTCAGTTCGACGATCAAGCTGGCCGTGCGTACGTTCTCCGGCAATTCCTCGAGAACCGCTTCAATCTCGTCCACCGCCTGGTCGTATTCTCCGGCAGCGATCCAATCCGGAGCGGCGGCGAGTACGGCGCGCGCCTCGATGCTGGCGGCCTCGATGCGCTGGGCTTCCTGCACGGCGATGCGTTCGTCGTCGATACTGTCGAGGAAGGGTTCCACACGGGAATCCCCGGGATACTCGTCCCGGATGGTGCGCGCCACGCGGCGGGCTTCTTCGAAATCACCGCGGTTGCGGGCGTTAGTCGCCTGCGCCCACAATTCGATGCGGCGCAGGTCCTGGGTGGGCCGAGGGGTTTCAACCGCGGGTTCCGGCTCCTCCGGCTCCGCGGCCATAGCTGCTTCGACACTGTCCAAGAGTCGCTGCACGCCGCGATCTTCCGGAGCGATTTCCTGAAGTTGTTCCAATCTTTCCTTGGCAGTTTCCAGATCACCGGCGTTACGCGCGGTCAGGGCTTCCGACATCAGCCGGATCTTGGCTTCCGTCTGGGTCTCGGCGGAGACCGTATCAACGAAGATGCCGGAGCCCAAAATCAAGCAACAAGTAAGGAAAGCCAGGAGTTTTTTCGTCGCTCGGTGTATATTCATAATGCGGAACAATTGAAGGAACATTTTAAACCAAAAGGCAAAGATAAATTTTTCAAAAAAAACCGAAGCCCTTCCGGCGGATTATTTTCCAATGCGAATCACAAGGAAGGAACCGCGGGGATGACTCGTTTTCAGAGGCGTTCGCCCGGTGTGAGCGTGCGACGACGAGGTCCATCGCGATCAGGGCTCGATTTGGTGACCACAATTTCGGGCGGATCCACAGTGTATTCCTCGACTCGATACAAATGTTCGCCCACGTCGAAACCTTCCCCCGGACGGGCGTTGATGGTCCGGGGAGGATCTTCGGTCGTCCTCACAACGATCGCCGGCTCGTCCAAATACTTGACTTCCTCTTCGAGCAGGACCACCTCCTCGCCCGTGCGACGATCAAAAACAACGGCCTCGGCGACTCGAGACACCACGCCGTCCATTTGCTCCCGGCGCACCGAAAAACCCCGAATTTCGATATCGAATTCCGGCAGTTCGCGATCCTTCCGTGTCATGATCATCTGCCCCGATTCGAGATCATCAAGGTTGATCCTTGGATTTTCCTCGCTCCCGATGTAACCGGTGAGTTGGATCCGGTAGGGTTCCTCCTCGAAACCGACAAATTCGATCTCGATTTCAACCTCATCGGGATCGACGGGGCCGGGGGGCTGGACGTCGAAACGGTCCTCGACTTCGTGATAGAAGATCCTCGGTGGCGTGAAGATATCGTACACCCAGGCGTCTCCCGCGCTCTGGGACCGCGCCTCGCCCCAAGTCGCGAGGTCGAGTTCGATCTCCTCGTGGGGCGTCATTTCATAAGACTCCACGTTTTCGACCGGGGGCAGGTCGGTGTCGAGTTCAGCGACCAGTTCTTCGCCTGTCTGAAAGAACACCACGGTGCAGCCGATCAGAAAGAGAAGCGCGATGGTGAAAATGATCTTATCGTAATATTTCCTGAGCATCTTAAAATTAGTTTGCCGTTTGCGCTCCTGTCCCTGCCGCGTCGTCGGGCGAGGCCAGTTCGATAAACTCAACGGTCACGACAAACCGGGAGCGATGCGCCTCCACGATGGGTACCGCGCCATTGCCTTCGGTCTGTGTCGCCGCTGTTCGCCGTTCGCGCCGTTCACCGGCTCGATCTCCCCCTTCGGCCCGCGTAACCTCGACACTGCGGACCAGGATAGGCATCTCGAACTCGGCCAGTCTGTTCAGAAAAGCGCGAAGGGTTGACGTGTAGCCGACAAAAGTGAACTGGAACGGATAGGTTTCGACAAAACCGGGAATTCGCGCGGAAATCTCCGGTGCGATGGTGAATACATCGTCCCGCGAACCGCTGGGCACGCTCACATCACGGCGGGCGGCCACATCGCCGCGGCGAGCCCGAATCAGTTCTTCCGGACCCGCGGAGAACAGGGTGTCGAGAAGATGCCCCATGATCTGACGTTGCTTGTAAACATCTTCGATCAGTTCGGAAGGCGGCCCCGAATTTCGGTACCGGGAGAACCCGAAGTACTCGTCGTCGCTAATCCGCACCCCGGGACCGTCTTCGCCCGTCGCGTTCGCGGCCCGCCGGCGATAATCATCGACGAACGATGTCAGATCGAAGAAGGCCTCGGTGGTATCCGACGGCACGCTCACGAACAGGTCGGCGACATCGGCCTCGGCGCCCAGAGCCGCCCGCACCGAGGCGAGATTTTCCTCCACCTGAACCAGGTCCTCCTCAGCCAATTCCAGGTTCTCCCGGACCAGCGAGGGCGAATAAGTTCTCAGGCGGTCGTATTCGGAAATCTTGGCATCCATGGTCTGCCTGACCTCCTCGACATTGCTTCGCTCTCGGAGCAACAGGAAGACTTCCACGACAAAGACAATCGCAAGGAGGATGAGAATTGAGAAAAAGATGGGATTTCGCTTAAACCAGTGCATGTGTTTGGCAATCAGAGAGGGCTGTCCGGATCGGCAATCAGCGTCACATCAAAACGCAGAATCCCCGGGCTGCTTGTATCGAACTCTTCATTTTCCTTCCTCGTGATGTACTGAGACTCGAGGATACTGTCGAAAAGCGCGCTGACGCGGACGCGGGTGTCGGGACTGGCGCGTTCGAGCGGGTTCTCGCGATCGAGCATTCGTCCGCTGATGTGAAGCCGCACCTGCGGGCGATCCACTTCCCTGTCGTTCTGCGGCTGCTGTTGTTGGGCGCCACCGAACAATCCACCCGTGGTCTGTTGAGCTCCACCGCCGCTGCGCGTGATTTCAAGCCTTTCCAGCCAGACATCTTCGACTTCGGTCAGCCTCCGCTGCAGGTCGTTGAAGAAGTCCACCCAGTTGGCACGAGATTCGCTCAACCCCTTAAGGGCCGCTATTTGATCGCTCGCCTCCTCGATCCGTTCGGTGATGCGTCGGTATTCGTTGTAATTGCGTTGCACCGGGTTCAGCCGTGCGTCGATTTCAGCAATCGTGTCCTGGTATGCCATCACTGTGTGGCCCGCGCTGTAAATAGGCAACACGAGCGAACCGACCAGCAAAACCGCGGCGGCCATAATAATGGGCTTGCGCTTGCGAAACTCGATCTGCTTGGCGATCAAAGGAGGCACCAGGTTGAAATGCGTCTTCGACTCGCCCAATTCCCTCAGCGCGCAGCCGAACAGCTCGCCCACGTGATGGGGATGACTCTGTACGTAATCGGCATCCACCCCGGCGCCGAGAGTGATCGACTCGAAGGGGTTGTAATGCTCCGTGGGCAGGTCGAGTTTTTCCGCCAGATGTTCGGTCATCCCGGGCAGAAGGGCGCCTCCGCCGGTCAGATAGACCCGGTCAACCTTTGATTCGCCGCTCTGGCGGCGGAAATTGACAATGGAACGCGTTGTCTCCATCACGAGACGGCGCAGAAACGCGTCCACCTGTTTCCCGTAGGGTTCCCCGGCCTCCCCTTTTTCGTGGGCCTCGGCAATATACTCCCATTTGGTGACCTCCGCGTCCGCCAGGGGCTGCCCCGTCTCCTCGGCAATCGCCTGGGTCAGGGTGTTGCCAGCGAGGGTGACATTGCGAACGAAAAAACCGGTCTCACTGATAAACAGGAGATTCGACGACCTGCCGCCGATATTGGCTATCAGTATATTCTCATCGTCTTGCGAGTGGGTGTGGTGAAATCCGTTGTACTGCGCCATACAGGACGGCTCGACCAGGTTCACCTCCACCCCGAAACGGGCTATTTCGGTGCAAAGCTGGTCGATAATATCCAGCTTGATCGCCACCAGCGCCACCTCGAACTCGGTGCCGTCGTCGGCGACGACCTCGTAATCCCAAACAACCTCGTTCAGAGGGAAGGGAATATTCTGCTGGGCCTCGAACCGGACGATCTGATCCCGCTTCGACTTCGCCACGTGCGGGATTTTCAGGAACTTGGTCAAGAGTAGATGTCCCGGTATCACCAGGGAAACCGCACCCGCCAACTTCCGCTGCTGATGGATCGCCTCGACTCCCTGATAAACCGCGGAGATCCACTCGTCGTCATTCGTGTAATCGCAACCGATATTCTCGGTGTAAAAGGCATCCAACGTGACACTCCCATTGGTCGCGGAAAAAAATCCCGCCGCCACATGGGTGCCGCCGCAATCGATAACCTGTGTGATTTTGTGAGAACTCATTATGCTAAGTAAAACTGTTCGTTGCGCTATTGCTGTGACCGGGTCCGACGCTCTGTCACTCGCCTCCCCGTCTCACGGAGGGCATGTCGCGGAGATACCGTTGTTCATTTACAAACGGTGTCAGGTGCAGGGGCAACAATATTCCATCATTCTCCTCCGCTTCGACTTCCAGTCTTTCGCGAAAACTCTCGCGGACCGAGTCCCGGGCCAGCAGGCTGGACCGCGCGTTCGATCCGGTCTCCTGCTCGTTGCCGCCCAGGCGCAGGAGAACTTCGTAAGCCTGTGGATCCCCGGTAATCCGGTCGCGTCGAACCACTTCAGGCGGGAGGAAAAAATGGAGCGTATGGCGTCCGCGTTCCAACGTTGGCAGGACGACCGAAGCCCGATAAAACCGGATTTTTTCGGTTCCTCCACTCGAGACGTCGTAACTTTTTCGAACCGTCACCTCGACGTCATCCACAAAACGGGTGTTGATCACGTCGGTTTCCGCAGGGCCGTGAACCTGAATTTGCACCGCCATCTGCCTCCAGTTGCGGCTGACCCCCGCGGGCTGGACGGTACTGAAACGCACTTGCTGGACTTCCGCCTGCCGTGCTTCGTCCGCGGAAGTTTCCGCAATCAACGGTGGCGAAAGAAGGACGGCGACCGCGAAGCCATGGATCAAATTGAGCCGCATTCGACGCATAGTAATCAACCCGCTCATAAATAAATCAACTTAAAAATGCCCGAACCCAAGCTTGAGCCAACGGTTCCTTCTTGTCAGTGCTCCACGGAAATCCATTCATAGCCACGATCACACTGTCAGTCATCAACACTTGAGACTCCGCGCCATCACCCGAGGTTCCGCCATGTCCGCACCAAAAAATTCCGTCCTGCCATTCAAGATCAGCGTACTCGTATTCCTGCAAAATCCCTGTGGCCAGGAGCTTTTGATTTTTCGGCGCAAGCCGCCCAACCGCGACTTCTGGAGTCCGATCGGCGGAAAACTCGACATGAGCCACGGCGAATCCCCCTGCCAGTGCGCCATTCGGGAGATCGGGGAAGAAGTCGGGCTGGAGGTCGATGCGGCGGATCTGCACCTCTTTTCCATCGTGTCCGAGAAGGCCTACGAGGGCCGCGTTCACTGGCTCATGTTTCTCTACAAGTGCCGCAAGACCCTCCGCAACCTGCCTGCGGAAATGGACGAGGGACACTTCGCCTTCTTCAACCGCGCGGAAATCGACAACCTCGAAATCCCGGAAACGGACCGCCGCGTCCTCTGGCCGCTTTACGACCGGCACGGCGACGCCTTCGTCGCCCTGCGCGCCGACTGTGATCCGCGGGGCGACCTCACGATCACCTTCGAAGAAATCTTCCAACCAGGCCCGCCGCCCTGAAAACGGGCGCTTGTCGCCCACGGATTCTCCCGGAACCGACCGCCCCCATCCCCGTCAACCCGCCGTACCGGGCAAATCGCACCGGCCACCGAGATAAAATCGGACCGGCACCCTCAGGATTAACCTTGATTAATTCCGGGCTTCACTAAATCTTCTTCCGTTTTAACCATTTCCTCAATCGTGACCAAGAAGACGAGCCAAGCAGCCAGCAAACGCGCCAAGACCAAGACCGCGGGAGGAGCGAAAAAGAGCACCGCTTCCTCCCTCTCACGCGACGAAAAGATCAAACTCTACCGGGACATGGTCCGCATCCGGCGCTTTGAGGAACGTTCCCTGCACGCCTACCAGCAGGGCAAAATCGGCGGCTTCCTGCACCTCTACATCGGTCAGGAGGCGATCGCCGTGGCCACGGCTTCGCTGATGAAGGAGAACGACCACATCATCACAGCCTACCGCGACCACGGGCAGGCCCTCTCGGTCGGCATGACCATGAACGAGTGCATGGCCGAACTCTACGGGAAATTCACCGGCTGTTCCAAGGGCAAGGGCGGTTCCATGCATTTTTTCGCGCCGGAGAAACGTTACTGGGGCGGGCACGGTATTGTCGGCGGCCAGACCCCTCTGGGAGCGGGAATCGCGTTCGCGTTGAAATACAAGAAGGTCGAAGGTTGCTGCCTCTGTCTTCTGGGCGACGGCGCGGTCAACCAGGGCGCCTACCACGAATCCCTGAACCTGGCCGCCCTCTGGAACCTCCCGGTTATCTACGTCATCGAAAACAACCGCTACTCCATGGGCACCAGCCAGAAACGCTCGTCTGCCGGCGCCCCGCTGGCCAGGCGGGCCGAAGGGTACGACATGGAGTGGGAGGTGATCGACGGCAGCTCGGTGTACGAGATTCGGGACAAGCTGGCTCCGTTCATGGATCGCGCTCGCGAGGAACAAATCCCCGCGGTGGTCGAGATCCAGACCTACCGCTACCGGGGCCATTCCGTGGCCGATGCCAATCACGAAAAATACCGCTCCAAAAAAGAGATCGAAAACTACAAGAAGAATCACGACCCCATCATGCTTTTCCAGCGCACGCTCCAGAAGGAGGGCATTCTGAAAGAGGCCGCCATCGAGGAGATCGACCGGGAAGCCAAAAAAGAGGCCGCCGATTCCGCCAAATTCGCCGACGAAAGCCCGCTCCCGCCCGAAGAGGAAATCTTCACCGACGTCTATTGGGAGGTCGATCATAAGACCGGCCGCAATCATGGCAGGCTGTTTTTCAACGACTGACCGCACCGCCGCCCGGAACGTATCCCTTTTTATTTCACGCCATGCCGCAACTCACCTACCGAAAAGCCTTGAACGAGGCCTTTGCCGAAGAGATCGAGCGCGACGAGAACGTCGTGCTCATCGGCGAGGAAATTGCCGAATACAACGGCGCCTACAAAGTGACCGAAGGTCTCCACGCCCGCTTTGGCGACCGCCGCGTCATGGACACCCCGATCAGCGAAGCCGGCTTCTGCGGGCTCGGCATCGGCGCGTCCATGCTGGGAATCCGACCGGTTATCGAGCTTATGTTCTGGAGCTTTTCCTACGTCGCCTTCGACCAGCTGTTCAACAACGCCGCCACCGTCCGCTATATGTCGGGCGGACTCCTCAACGTCCCTATCGTGGTTCGCGGGCCGGCCAACGGAGGCACCAACGTGGGCGCGACCCACTCCCACACTCCGGAAAACTTCGCCGCCTACACGCCCGGCCTGAAAGTGGTCTGCCCCGCGACCGCCTACGACGCCAAGGGACTGATGAAAACAGCCATCCGCGACAACGACCCCGTTTTCGTCATGGAAAACACACTTCTGTACGGTCAGAAGTGGGAGGTGCCGGAGGAGGAGTACCTGATTCCGCTGGGCAAGGCCGATGTCAAACGCGAGGGCTCCGACGTCTCCCTCATCGCCCACGGCCGCTGCGCCATCACCTGCCTGGAGGCCGCCGAAAAACTCAAGGAGGAACACGATATCGACGCCGAAGTCCTCGACCTCCGCTCGATCCGGCCCCTCGACCAGGACGCCATTCTGGAAACCGTGCGCAAGACCAACCGCGCCGTCCTGGTGGAGGAAAACAAACCGTTCTGCGGAACCGCGGCGCAGATCGCCGCGTTGATTCAGGAGCACGCCTTCGATCACCTCGACGCGCCGGTAAAGCGGGTCTCCGCCCTCGACGCGCCCCAGATCTACAGCAAGCCTCTCGAAGACGAAATGATTCCCAACGTCCGCCGCATTATCAAAGCGGTACAGGAAATCACCTGAGCAACGAACTCCGTTCCCTTTTTCCCATGGCTACAATCATCGACATGCCCAAACTGAGCGACACCATGACGACCGGCACGCTGGTCAAATGGTTGAAAAAGGAAGGCGACACCGTCTCCATCGGCGACATGCTCGCCGAAGTCGAAACCGACAAGGCCACCATGGAGCTCGAGAGCTTCGAGGAGGGCGTGCTGCTGAAACGGCTGGTTTCCGACGGCTCCGACATCCCGGTGGGCGCCCCGGTGGCGGCCATCGGAGAGAAGGGCGAATCCTTCGACGAGTCCTCGCTGAAGCGGAAAGGTGATGCCAAGCCGACGGGTGAGGACAAAGCCGACGACAAGGAGGACGGGGAAAAAGAGGCGGACCGGGAACAACAAGACGCGACGAAAAAGTCCTCCGAACCGAGCGACGAAAAAAAGCCCGCCCAGGAAGGAAAACCCGCCAAACGCGAAACCGTGAGCGAGGAGGACACCGAGTCGGCCTCGGGCGAGCGCATTCGCATTTCCCCGCTCGCCCGCCGCCTCGCCCGGGAGAACGGCGTGCCGCTCGAAGGCGTCAAAGGCTCCGGGCCCGGCGGTCGCATCGTTAAAGCCGATATCGAAGCCGTGCTGCAACAGGGCGCCCCGGCCGCGGCGCAGAGCACAACCGGAGCACCGACGGCCGCCGTCACCGGCGGTCAGATCGCCGAGGAAAAAGACATTCCCGTCTCCAACATGCGCGGTACGATCGCCCGGCGCCTGCTCGAATCCAAGACACAGATTCCGCACTACTACCTCGAAACCGAGGTCGATGTCGGCCACCTCTTGGAAACCCGCGCCGCGATCAACGCCTCCCTCAAGGACCTCCCCCCGGAAAAGGGAGGCGCCAAGTTGAGCGTCAACGATTTCATCATGAAAGCCTGCGCGGAAGCCCTGCGCCGGGTTCCTTCGGTCAACGCCTCCTGGGAGGGTGACAAGATCAAACAACACCCCGCCGCCCATGTTTCCTTCGCGGTCGCGATCGAGGAGGGCCTGATCACCCCGGTGATCTTCGACGCCCACGTCAAGACCCTGCGGCAGATCAGCGCCGAAACCAAGGACCTGGCGAACAAGGCCAAGAACAAGAAACTCAAGCCGGAACAGTTCACCGGCGGCACCTTCTGCGTGTCCAATCTCGGCATGTTCGGCATCGACCGGTTCTCGGCCATCATCAATCCGCCCAACGCCGCCATTTTGGCGGTCGGAGGCACCCGGAAAGTACCGGTGGTCACCGAGGACGACGACTTCGCCATCGGCCACCGCATGGCGCTCACCCTCTCCTGCGACCACCGGGTGGTGGACGGCGCCATGGGCGCCGAGTTCCTGGCCGCCCTGCGGGACCTGCTGGAGACTCCGGCCCTGATGCTGGTTTAGAGCGAATGCCGCTCGCTTAAGCGCATTCATCGAAGCAACTGGTGCTCGACAGGATCGCTGGATTGCCGATTACCGGAGTTTAGCCACAGCCGTAGGCGACCCACACGCCTTACCCCGGCGGGCACGGGAGCGCCGCCCTCCACAGGGCGCTGAGGCGCCCCGGTTCCGGCTGCCGTTCACTCTTCCCGGTGGAGGTGGACGTCGCGCTGCGGGAAGGGAATACTGACTCCGGAGCGATCAAACTCCTGCTTGATTTTCTTGTTCAGGTCGAGCTTGGTCGCCCACCAGTCGGGCCGCTTCGTCCAGGCGTGCACGAGCAAATCGACCGAACTGTCATCGAGCGCACCCACCGCGACCATCGGCGCCGGATCGGTCAGAAATCGTTCGTCCGAGGAAATGATCTCCTTCACAATGCCGATCGCGTTGTCGATGTCATCTGAATACGAAATACCGAACGTCTCGTTCACCCGGCGGATATCGTTGTGGGTCCGAGACAGGTTCGTGATCACATTGCCCCAAATCTGACTGTTCGGAAGAATCACATAGGGCCCGTCCGGAATGTGAGCCCGGGTAATGAACAGGCCGATGTCGTCAACAATGTAAAAACTGCCGCCGACAACGATGACTTCCCCAACGCTGAACGGGCGCATGAGCATCATCATGAATCCGGCCGCGACGTTGGTCAGCGTACCCTGCAGTGCCAGACCGATCGTCAGACCCGCGGCACCGATCAGGGCAACGAGTCCGGTCGTTTCGACTCCGAACGCGTCGAGGGTCGCATATAACGTGAATCCGATGACGAGGATACGGGTCATTTTGACCAGCACCGAGCGAACAATCGGATCGATCTTTTCGGTCCGGCCGCACATCCGATCCACGAACCGGGCGAGAATCTTCGAGGCGTAAAAGCCAACCAGCAAAATGATGATGGCACCGAGGACCTGCCAGCCGTACTCGGCCACCCCTTCAACGACGGTTTCCACGGCCGCGCTTCCCCACTCCGTATCCGCTTCGTTTTCTTCAGGCATAAGCCGGAATGAAAGCACATCCGGTCGATTTGACAAGGCCCTTTAACGTTCGTGTTCCCAGATCCCGCACACGTCATCCACAAATCAACCGTTTTTAAGAGAATCACTTAATTACCATCACAAGGTTCCACGTCGATGCCATCACACTGACGCATCTTCAGGCATCCCGCCTTTACAAAACGTCCACCGTGCTCTAGTCTCGGCTGCCATGTATCACCGCACTAACGACAAACGCATTCATTCCTGCATCGCTTTCGCCGCGAGCCTGCTGCTGATCACGGCCGCTCCCGGGGCACACGCCCAGGAAAATGAAGATGACGACGCGCCGGGCCATTTCTTCCAGGATTGGAGCGGACGGTTTGATTTGGGTTATACGCTTCAATCCGGCCGCACCGACCGCAACGAGCTCACGGCCCGTGTCCAGCTGGACCGCGAAGCCGGCATCCACAAATACCGGGCGATCGGCGAATACATTTACGGGGAGCAGAAAATCGACGGAGACAAGATCAAGAGCAGCGACCGCTATGGAGCGAGCTTCCGTTGGCGGCGCACCCTCAGCGAGTATTTTTATACCCAAAGCCTCACTTCCTACGAAGTTGATCAGATTCGCCGGATCAAACAGCGCGCGGAGCAAAACCTGAGCCTGGGTTATCAGTTCCTGGACCGCGAAAACATCGATGCCTCCGTCGCGCCCGGTGTCACGGCCCAGTATAACCGGCAACTGGGCGTCGAAACAGGCATGAATTACCTCGCCACGGCCTTCCAGGACATCAACTGGCAGATTACCGAAGCGTATCGATTCGAGGAAGACAGCACGTTCCTCATCGAACCGGATGACACCGACAACTACACGTACCGATTCAACGCGGGCCTGGTCGGAACGATGACCGACAGCATCAATCTTAGCGTCCGGTACAATTTCGTTTACGAAAATCAGGTTGCGGCCGATGTGGACCGCGCGGAACACCGCCTGATCACCTCCATTGGCTACTCCTTCTGACCTCCACGACCGGTACCCCCGCCGACACACGGCCCCATGTAGGCCTGTCCGTAAGGACAGGGACCCCCCGTGTAATCCTGTCCGTCAGGACAGGGAGTAAGGACAGGGACAAGCCGAAGCGATTACCCTGGCGGATTCCGGGTAAGCCGCAAGGGCGGCGTACACTCCGGGAATCCAGCCGCTCACGCAGCGGCCTATAGTGGAGAGAGTTGTCCGGGTACCCGGTTCGCCTGTGGGAGCGGCGCGCCACTTCGAACGGACCATGGCATTGCCCGCATCAAACCCGCGAGAAGGCGCATGTTCGCATTCGGGGCGGGCGGCGGGTTTACGACCGTGACTCCACCGGCAAGAGTCTCTCCAACGAAATCTCGGTCGCATCCTTCCACAGTGAATCCAGGCGGAAATAATCTCTGGTCTCCGGAAGAAAGAGATGGACGACGATATCAAACGCATCAACGACGTTCCACCCGCTCTCGTTCGTGACATCCTTGCCGATCACATGCACATCGTTGTCCTTCAGAACCTGCGCCACTTCCTGGGTCAACGCGCGCAGGTGGGGGGCGGACGTTCCGCTCGCGATGATCAGGTAATCGGTGATGGAAGAAACCTCCCCCACCTCAAGGACTTTGATAGCCTCCGCCTTCTTGTCGTCCAACGCGCGACAACAGAGTTTCAGGGTTGCCAGTTGATCAGGGCGCAACTCACTCATATAAATCGACCGACGCAACACCATCGCGCTCCGTATTTCCGGCGGAAATCGTGCTGAGAACATTCTCACTCCCGTTCATTGTCATCTGAGAAAACCCCTAAAGCATTCTTCGCCGTTTGGCAATCCCGACCGGCACGCGAAGCTAATCTTTCACAAATTCTCCGGAACCGTAACACCCCGCCTCCCGGATCCGCCGCACCACAGCCGGCGGCGTCAGGAAATGCACGGACCGCCCGGATCGAACCCGCTCCCGGATTTCCGTCGAGCTGAT
>SLOW01000370.1 GCA_007132315.1 Opitutales bacterium | reverse complement strand
TGTTTTTAAAGCCATCTTATCCAATGAGTTGATTTTTTCCAGTTTTTCTCTGAGTGAATCAACATCTTTCCGGACAATGATGTTGCCGGAACACAGCATGTAATCGGAACCGGATTGGACGATGAGCATGATCGCGGTGCTGTCCACGTGGATGGAAAGATCCCTGTTTTTCAGATAATTGCGGACGTTCTGGGTTTGCTCGACATACACGGCGAATACATCGGTGATTCGATCCCGGCCCAGGTGTTCCTCCTCGAGATGGCTGCGAATGGCGTTGCCGATCTCCTCGATTATTCCGTGGGTGAAGGAGCCGTTGAAACAGATCAGGATTCCGTCTTTAGAGAAAATCTCCTTAATTTTCAATATGTTGTGCATTTACTGAAGTTCTGATGAAACGATGCGGAATCCGCAAAACAACATGTCATCCCGCTGGGGATGATCTCCCTGGTATGCCCGCAACTCGTCGCGGATACGGAGTTTCTGTTGCTCCATCGGCAATCCGGCGATTCGGGAGAGCAGGTCCTTGAGACGCCGGCGCCCGAAGCCAAAACCGTGTTCGCCACCGGGCAGGTCCAGGACGCCGTCGGAAATGAGGTAGAAACGTTGGCGGTCGTTCAAGGGGATTCGGTGTTGTGTGGATGGGTCCGGCGTCTTGCCCGAAGTGCGAGGGGAGCGGCGGGTAGCCCGGAAGTTCGAGAATCCCACGCGGCGACGTTCGCCGCGGATTTCACGTACGTTCTCGCCTTCCATGACAAAGAGTGGCAGGCCGGCGCCGGCGAAGTCGAGGGTCTGACGTCGGAGATCAACCCGGCAGAAAGCGATATCGAGACCGTTTTCCAACTGACTGCCGCCGCCGCGAAGGGTTTCCTGAACGAGGCGATGCAGGGCGTCGAGGATCGCGGCGGGCTGCCCGTGCGGATCGGTTTCCGTGATCCGGTTGAGCAACGCATTGACCATCATGGTCATGAAAGCTCCGGGGACACCGTGGCCGGTGCAATCCACGGCGGCGATGCAAAATCCGTCCGGTGTTTCGCGACAGAACGGGAAATCGCCGCCCACCAGGTCCACCGGTTCCCGAATGAGAAAGTGTTCCGCCATAAAACGGTTGAGTTCGGCGGAGGACGGAATGATGGACTGCTGGATCAACCGGGCGTATTGAATCGAGTCGGTGAGGCGTTGCTGGGATTCGGTGAGGTCTTGATTCGCGGCGGCGAGCGCTTCGGTGCGGTGCGCGACCATCGACTCCAGGTTGGCGGTGTAGTCGCGGAGCTTCGCGGTCATGGCGTTGAACGAGGCGCTGAGGGTGCCGATTTCGTTGTCGGCCGTTTCGGGGAGGCGGGTGTGATAGGCGCCTTCGGCCACATGCTCCGCCGCCTGGGTGAGGCGGCTCAGGGGTTCGAGGATAAATCGGTTGAACAGCAGGAAAAGGCCGATCAGAACCGTCAGCAGTGAGGCGAGGAAAACGAGTCCGAGGGGCAGGAAGTCAACGGGTCCGATAATGCTGCCGGCATCGACCAGGACCAGATGGTGCCAGTCGAGTGCCGGCAGGTATCCCAGCGCGGTCATTGCGGTCTGGCCGTTCAGGTTGAGTGGAAAGAGCCGGGCCTGTTGGGGTTTGGCGTCGATGGCGGCGCCCAGTGCTTTTCCGCTCTCGGCGTCGGGCACCAGATCGAAAATCGTGATCTTGTCGGCGTGGTCATCCACCCGCGCATTGTGTTCGATCAGGGAGCGGTCGGGATGGGCCTGGAGCTCTCCGGCCGAGTTGACGATCACGGTTTGAATACCCGGTTCATTGCGATCCACGAGATTTTCCAGGAAATCGGTCAGGTCGATTCCCGATCCGGCCACGCCGATTCGGCGGCCTTCCGCATCCCGCACGATCACGTTGATCCACACCCGCACTTCATCGAGAACGGCGTCGTAGTTGACGTTCATCTCGTGATCGCCGTCCCGTTCGAGTGTGTCGAAAAACCAGCGGTCCAAAGGATTGTCCCGTTCGAGAACGGTTTCCATCATCGTGGAGCTGTCGCCGCCGGTCACGTAGTACCGTCCGCTGGATTCGATCGCGATGAAGACGGTGCCGTATCCGAGGAAGCGATGGTAGCTGTCGATCTGGCGCTCCGCCCGATCACGCAGATCGGGATCCTCTTCATTCAGGATCCAGTCGCGGACCTGGGGATCGTCGGCCAGTTTGCGGCTGAGCACGAGTTCCCGCTCCACCAAAGACAGAATGCGGTTTCGCTCGAGTTCGTTCTGAGCCAGGGCGAAGCGTTCGACGAATTCATCGCTGATCCTGTGCGCCCCCCAATGAAACGCGAAAAAGGCACCGACAATGGTGGCCAGGTAAACCGTTCCCACCACCACGAAAAACACCTTTCTGAGGGATCCCCGAACCGTTTTGCTTGTTTGTCTGTTCACTTCGTGCCGTCGTGCGGGTCTTGTTCGATCTGAAAACGCGAGACCCTAAAAAAGAGAGACGTTTAGGCTGAAGCATTCGTCGGATTACGCAAGATAATGTTGAATCGGCGCCCTTCCAATAGGTAGTGACTGTTTCGGTTGGGGCCTCAATCTGTGGCATCGGATTGTGGG
Organism: Opitutales bacterium; assembly: GCA_007132315.1. Lineage (GTDB taxonomy): Bacteria > Verrucomicrobiota > Verrucomicrobiia > Opitutales > T3Sed10-336 > SLOW01. The sequence continues at coordinate 1,377 of SLOW01000370.1, read as the reverse complement.
GGGGATCGTAACATTGCCGAAAAACCGCCGGATACCCGGCTTATCCGTAGAATATCTGGGTGGCGTAAACGGCGTTCTTCTTCCGTTTCACGCCGACGCCGGTCAGCTTCAGGTCCGGGTCGGAGAGGTTTTCCAGGTATTCGGGGTGGGCGGAAAGCTCGGCGTTGAGCCGGCGGGCGATCGGTTCGTATCGCCGTTCTTCGATGTCACGCGAATCCACGATCGCCATGGCGACATCCTCGCGCACCTTCTTCTTGTATCCCTTTCGCCCGAAACGCAGGAGAAGCAGTCCGATCAGCGCGAAGATCCACGCGATCAGGAATCCCAGAGTAATCAGGGTCCAGGCGATGGTGGCTTCAATGGGATTCGGGATCAGTTCGGGAATTCGCGACTTTTCCCGGCGTCGCCAGATCTTGTTTTTGCGCGACATCCGGTAACTGTGGTTGCGGGCAAGATTCCGCAGGACGGGGCTTTCGAGCAACGGCTCCTTCTCCCGTTGCCGCCGGGTCTCGTGCGTGTATTCGAGCAGGAGCTCTTCGATCCGGTTGCGTTCGAAACGATTGATGGCGGGCATGGTCATGGCCGGTCTTGGTTGAATCCAGTCTGATGTCGTAATCGTTCCGGTTCCAGAGAATTTTCTTCGGCCCGCCATGTCCGCGGGCGATGTGCCGGCGTTCTCCGCGGATCTTATCCCGTCATTCCCAGGCCACTCGCGATCGCGTTGACGAGGGGGAGCATTTCGGGCAGAAGGGTGTTGGCTTCGTTCCCGCGGCCGGCTTGTTTGTGCTCGCGCCAAGTACGAAGTTTTTCGATTTGCAGGCGGTGCAGCGGACAGAGGCGCTGCGAGCGAAATCCGATCATCTGGCACATGCGGGGGCGGCGATCGGTGTGTTTGTGGCCGTAGATTGCCTCGAGGTGGGAGCGGGTCCGTTAGAACTCGTCCCTGATCCGCTTCAAGTAATGCTCGGCGAGGTCGCGGTCGTCCTCCAGGGACGATTTTCGCAGAAAGACCTGACACGTTAACCAGAGTCGCCGCATGGTTGGCGTTGAGTTTGAATGAGGGCCGTGCTCAGAGCCGTTCCATCCGCAGGAACATCCATATTCCGACGCCCTGGAAGAGAATGTTGGGCCCCCAAATAAGGAGATCGGGGCGCAGGCGCGGACGGGTTTCGAACCAGCCGACCGCGATGATCAGAAAGTAAAAAGCCATCGCCAGGCACAGGGCGATCACCAGGTTGGAAGAGGTTTCTTTGCGTTGGATCCTGATCCCGAGCGGGACCGCGATGAGGGCGAGGGAGAGAACCGAAAACGCCATGGCGAAGCGCTCCTGGATGCTCAATTGAATGCGCACCAGGCCCGCGAGGTGGTCCTCCTCGG
>SLOW01000151.1 GCA_007132315.1 Opitutales bacterium | reverse complement strand
GGCTGATCTCCCAAGCGTGACGGAGTGTCTGTCTGAGGTAACGGAGCCGCGCCGGATTATCCTCCGGCAGCAGCAATTCGGATTCCCAGCGGACGAAACGACCGAAAAGGTTCCGCTGCTCCACCGTCTGCCCGGCCCGGCAGTCGCGCATCTCCTGTGGCCGGTCGGCCGTCAGGATCAGCAACGGCACGGCGTCTTCGCTCGCCTCGATCACCGCCGGGTAGAAATTGGCCCCGGCCGTGCCCGAGGTCGCGACGAGCACAACCGGTTCCCGGCCGCGCCGGGCCATGCCCAACGCGTAAAACGCCGCCGAACGTTCGTCCAATACCGGAAACGCTTCGACCGCGTCGTGCCGCGCCAGCGCCCAGGCCAGCAGAGCCGACCTCGAACCCGGCGAAACAACGGCCCGCCGCAGTCCCATGGCCGCCAAACACGCCACCAGAAAACTGGCCCACAAAGCGTTCAGGTTGGCGTAGGATAAAGGCGCGGCCATAGGATCAACAGCAAGGACAATTCCACCGCATTCGGCAACGGAAAAGGAGACCGCCGAAGCGCGGCACGGAAGGTCAGAGCCGGATCCGGACCGGAGCGTTGCGGTTGCACACCGGCCGGCCGTCGCGCAGCGACAGCTCCGCCACCTGGATCGAACTGCGGCGGTCCTGTGGTTGGTTACATGGATATCGCCGATTCCCTGGTTTCGGGAGTCGGAATCCACAGCGAAGCATCCAATGTCCGGGTCTTCGACGGTGCGGTGGTCGACAGCAACAACGACGTGGACATTTGGGACGGCGCGACGCGGGTTTGCGTCCGGGTCAACAGGCAGGAGTTCGGCGATGCCGGTGCTTTCGACATCGGCAAAACGATCGACGAAGGAGTCTAACGATTGATTTCCCGTCAAAGCGGCCGAGTGATGGCGGATATGGGGTTTTTTGAAACAATTGCCCCTCCACTCCCACACGAATCAGTACGGCCGGCTTTCGGAGTTGCGGGCTCGCGCCGCGAGGGCCTTAATCCGGAGGGATGGCGGAGCCGGAGGGACGAAAATACGGGCGTTACTGGCGCTTTTACTGGCCGTTGACCCTGACGGGGTTGTCCATGCTCATTGCGCAGCAGCTGCGAAACGCGATACTCGCCCGCTACCCGGAAGGCACGGAGGAGCTCGCCCTCTTCGCCATGGCCACGAGTTTTTTCGCCTTCCTGCACGCGACTCTGGCGTTCATGCCCCAGCTGGCCAACGTGCACAGCCGCTCGCCGCACGCGCTGCGGCTGTGTTTTCGTTTCGTGTTGTGGATCACGTCGGTTCTGACCGTGCCGCTCCTCTGGCTGGGCTGGACCGACTCCGGGAGCGCCTTCGTCGCCCGCGTCTTCCGCATCGAAGGCGACGCCCTCGGAATCGTCATCGCCTATCTCCGCATCCTAGCGCCCCTGTTGATCGTGGACGGCCTGCGTCACTGTCTGACCGGACTGCTGGTGCAGGCTCAGCGGACCGGGATCGTGACCGTCCTGAATTTCGTCTACCTGGGTCTCGTGCTGCTCGTCCTGTTGACCGGTTTTTCGCGCGGTTACTCCGCCATGCTGACCGTGAGCCTGTCACAGGTACTGCCCGCCCTGGTTTCCCTCGGCCTGCTCGGCTGGATGTACCGCCGGCACTACCGGTTGCCGGTCCACCAAAGCGATGAAAACCTCGCCTACCGGGACCTGTGGACGTTTTTCTGGCCGATCGCTTTGACCAGCATGATGTTCGCGCTGAGCCGGCCGGTTATATTCTTCTTCGCCAGCCGGACGCCCGACGCGGTGGTCCTGATCGCGGCATTGCGTGTGGCTTTCGACCTGTCGCTTATTTTCTGCAATCCGGTCAACCAGTTCCGGCACCTGTTCGTGACCTTCGGCTTGGGCGACCTGGAAGGGCTGCGACGTTTTCTGCGTATTACTCTGACCGTTCTGGTCGGCACGATGCTGATCATGGCCGTCACACCGATTCACAGCTTCGTGCTGCATCAACTTCTGGGAGTCGAAGGCGACACGCTCGCGACGGCGAGCAACGCGTTTCTGGTGCTTTGTCTCGTACCTGTGGCCATGGGCCTGCGGAACTATTTCCACGGACTCTCGCTGGTGAACCGCACGACAGGCCGCATGGGATTTGGGAGCCTCGTGCGCATCGGCACCATCGTACTCGTCTGCTGGCTGCTTCAAGCCGCCGGGTGGTTGAACGGATACACCGGCGCTTCTGTCCTGTTTCTCGGCTTCTTCTCGGAGGCGTTGACCGTGATGTTCTACACCCGCTGGCGGGAGCGGCGCGCGGCCTGAGCAACCATCGGGATCAGGGTGCCGGGGCGCGCAATTGGCGCAAGGCTTCGTATACGGCTATGCCGACGCTGGTCGCCAGGTTCAGGGATCGAAGATCCGGGTTGTACTGGGGGATGGTGATCCGGCGGTCTTCTCCGGCCCAGGCGTGCAGCCAATCGGGACAGCCCGCCGTTTCGCGTCCAAACAGAAGGCCGTCGCCGTCGGCGAATGCGACGTCCCAAAACGAGCGCGCCGCGTGGGTGGTGAACAGCCAAAGCCGGCGGGGAGCGGAATCGGCGGCCAGGAACGCCTGCCAGGTCTCGTGCTCGCACACATCGAGCTGTTTCCAGTAATCCATGCCGCTGCGTTTCAGATGCCGGTTGGTGATGGTGAATCCAAGGGGATGAATCAGATGCAGCCGGCTGCCGGTCACCGCGCACAGGCGCCCGACGTTCCCCGTATTCTGGGGAATGTCGGGTTGAAACAAGACGATGTGAAGCATGCCGCGAAGGTCGATCGCCGGTCAGCCTGCGGCCTCAATCATGCCGCACTGCATCGCCTTTCTCGGAGACGAAGGGTGGTTTATCGATGGGGAAATCCAGTTTGAGCTTGGTCAGGATGTAACCCTCGAGGTACCGGTCGTTCCGGGCGGCCGCCCAGACCTTGCGCATATACTCGGATGCGGGGTTGTCCTCCAGGGAATAACCGCCGACCGCTTCGCGGATTCGCGTCGCGGGCGGGTTGATCGCCAGTTCCTTTTCGATGCGCTGGACCAACTCCACCAGGGACTGGCTGGGCACCTTCCTGCCGGTTTCAATCTGGCAGATATAGTTTTTCGAGACCTTGAGCAGATCGGCCAAATCGGCCTGTGTCAGACGATAATGTTTCCGCAGTTTGAGAAAATCATACTCAAATCCGTTGTTGCCCGGTTGCGGTTCGCGTTCGGATTCATTCTGTAAATTCTTGTCCATTTCCCTCGAGCACCCCTCTCATCTTTTCGATTCAATAAAAATCGCCCATTTTCGTAGCATCAAACAACGCTCATGAAAACCCTTTCGGCCGTAAATTTCACGTAAAATCGGTTTCACAAACGGAAAGCAGTTTCCAATAAAGTTTGCCATTCACACATATCTTAGTGTGTCCACGAGGGCCGGAGGTTCCAAAAAACAAATCCGCCTACTTTCTCGCCTTACTCGACCACCAAGCCGCGGTTGTCCGCTTTCAGGAGATGAACGCGAGAATCGATCCCGCGCTCGATAAAGGCTCGCTCCATCGCTTCGCCCACCATCGGCGCCAGCGCCTCGGTGCTCACACAGAGCACACTGGAACCGCTTCCGCTCAGCCACCCGGTATAGGCGCCGGCATCGAGTCCGGCGGCAATGGCCTCCCGAGCGCCCGAAATACCCGGCACCCGGGTGGGCTGGTGGAGAAAATCGGTGACACCCTGGCGCAAACGCTCGTAATCCCCGACCGCGAAAACCGAAACAATGTAGGCCAGGCTGTTTAGACTCTTGACCACATCAAAAAACGGCAGGCTTTCCGGCAGCGAGGTGCGCGACGTCGCGGTGAGCACCTCCTTCTCCGGCGACACCACCACAAACGTCAGGCTCGGCGCCACATCGAAGCGCAGGGCGTCGAGGAAGCGGCCGGTGTCCGGACACGTCCGTGCCACGCAGAACCCGCCCAGCACCG
>SLOW01000354.1 GCA_007132315.1 Opitutales bacterium | reverse complement strand
TCAGGGCTTTGCTGTGTTGTGCCAGCTCACCCGTGCCGTCGACCTTATACCACGTTTCTGTTCGTGGGCTCACATCTTTGACGTAGGCTTCCTCCCCACGAAACCTCGCGATTCCGCAGTTGCCTTGGTCTAGTTTCCTTTCTTTATTTGAGTTCATAAAACAGGGGACTTTAACCCCATTACAACGCGCCCATGCCGGGCACACACAAGGCGCAGCAATTCGCGCCTAGCGGCGCCGGACTCTCACTTCGTTCGCGCCGTTGTTCCCAGCGTTGGGCGCGGACGAACGACAAGACGCAGTTCATGCAGCACATCACTTCAACAGACGGTATCCGCGTTTCCTACGATTGCTATGGCTGTGGTCCACCTTTACTCCTTGTGCATGGCAGCTTCAGTGATCACAGATCAAACTGGGCGTATGTAAGGCCATTTTTCGAGAAACGGTTCACTGTGTACGCTTTGGCCCGTCGTGGCCGAGGTGAAACGGACGCCACCAGAGGTCATACCGTGGAAGAGGAAAGCCGCGACCTCGGTGCGCTGATCGAGTCGATTGAAAAGCCTGTCTTTCTCCTTGGCCACTCCTACGGAGCGCAGATCGCGCTTGGCGCGGCGGCTAACCTTCCGGACAGCGTTCGCAAGTTGATCCTATACGAGCCGCCACGGCCAAGCATCATCCGCAGCGACATTCTTACGCGGCTTGAGGATCTCGCACAGGCGGGAAAGTGGGATGATCTGTCAGCGACATTCTTCCACGAAACGTTCGCTATCCCGATGGAAGGCCTGGACGAATTACGCACCACTGACCACTGGCCACCTATCGTTGTCGATGCGGAGGCCTCTCTGGAAGAACTGCGTGCACTGAGCATCTACATATTCAACGCTGAGCGATTTGAGAGTCTTCAGATTCCGGTGTTGTTCCAGGTGAGTACCGAAAGCCCTCGCGAAAAATTCGTCACCGATGCCCTTTCATAAGTTCTTCCTGATGCAAATATAGAAGCATTACCAGGCCAAGCCCATGAAGGAATGACAATGGCACCCGAACAGTATGCCGCGTCGGTGATCCGCTTCTTGCTCCCGCTCAAAGCATGATCAGCGTATCGGTGCGCCCAACAATAGCTTGATGCCAACCGGCGCATTCGCTGACGCTCCGAAGCCGGCCGGTTAAGCTGGGCGTTGGCCAAGAAAATCTTCCTCAAACGTACTTGACAAACGTACGGAAACCCGTACAGTTGTGTCCTTAAACACAGTCTCAGAAACAAAAGCACGAGAAACTCTTTATTCCCTTATTGACGAGGCGAATTCCTCGCATGAACCAATTCAGATCACCAGCAAACGGGGAACCGCCGTTTTACTCTAGGAAGAGGATTGGCGGGTGATTCAGGAAACCCTGTATCTGCATTCAATTCCGAGCGTGGCGGAATCAGTCCAGATTGCTCGGAAGGAAGGTATTGAGAAGGGATCGAAGGAACTCGACTGGTGAATTATGAAATTATTTATTCCCGGCAAGCGCAGAAGGATGCTAAAAAACTTAATAAGAGCAACCTGAAGGAACGAGCGCAAAGTCTCTTGAGATTAGTGAAAATGGATCCCTATGCATCTCCGCCACAGAAGGAACTGAAAGAATTGGAACCAGGCGAGGGAGAGGACGAGTGACGTTAGGTTGAGAAAGGTCATTATGAAACCAAATATCGTGTTAATTCTCGTCGACGACATGGGGTACGGCGATTTCAGTGCAATCAACGGGGGACTGTCCCAGACTCCGGCCATCGATCAGTTGATGTCCGAGAGCGTTTGTTTTACACAGCAGTACACGGCCTCTCCGGTTTGCAACCCGTCGCGAGCATGTCTGATGACCGGGCGGTACCCACACCGGACGGGATCCATTGACACGCTGGAGTGGCGGGGACTGGAACGCCTGGCCCTGCGCGAAAGAACACTGGCGGATGTTCTCAAGACCGCGGGATACGCAACAGGTCTTGTTGGGAAGTGGCATCTTGGCGCATTCGACATGAGGTACCATCCGCTGAATCGCGGGTTCGATGAAACCGTGTGTTTCCGCGGTGGCATGCATGATTACTACGACTGGCGTCTCGAGTTCAACAAGACCGTGGTCAAGGGTGATGGACGCTATCTCACCGACGTGTGGACGGAAGAGGCGGTTCAGTTCATCCGAAGGCACCGGGCGGAACCTTTTTTCCTCCATGTCACATACAATGCGCCACATACACCGTTGCAGGCCCCCGACGAAGATGTCCAGACGTTCCTGAATACCGGAACCTTCAACAGGGGCGTCAGCACACTGTACGGTATGCTCAAGCGCATGGATTCCGGTGTTGCACAGATTCTGGAGACTCTGCGGACCTCTGAATTGGAGAACAACACCATCGTCATGTTCACAAGCGATAACGGTCCCCAGTTCGGCGGTCATGGCGACGATTGCACCACGCGATTCAACTGCCAGTTGCACGGTGCGAAGGGCTCCGTGTATGAAGGCGGCATCCGGGTGCCGATGTTGCTGCGCTGGCCGGACGGGATCGACGGAAGGCATGAAATCGCCGACATGGTTCACTTCAGCGATTGGTTCCCGACCATACTCTCCTTGGCTGGCGTGCCTGTTCCAAAGCATTCAAAGATCGACGGGATTGACGTCGCGCCGGTCATTCGGGGCGAAAAAGGTAAAGTGTGCACGAGACGTTTCTGGCAATGGAATCGCTACACACCTCTCGTAACCTGCAATGCAGCCGTGCGGGATGGCGAATGGAAGCTCGTTCGTCCCGCCATCCCGGAAGCGATGGCCGTCCCTTGCGTTGATCCTTGGTTGAGAATATCCATGTACGAGCCAGAACGTCTTATCGAGAACGGACTGATTCCCGACCCCGAGCCACCCCGAACCGTTCCCGATCCACCGCCAGCGGAACTCTACAATATCACCGAGGATCCACTGGAGACAGCGAATATGGCTGACAGACACCCGGACGTGGCCCACCGACTACTCGTGGAACTTGAGACGTGGTTCGAGGACGTTGAACAAGAACGAGCAACCATAAACGACGAATGGTAAAAGAACCGAACCAAGCCTCGGAGGCGACACTACGGCAGCGCAATGAACGGCGGCGCCGCAAGTTGGCTGAGGAGCAGTTGGCCATGGCGGCTTTGCCGCTGAGTCGGTTGAGCGAGTTCGAGGCGGTGGACTGCGCCGTCAAGAAGTACTCTCTGGTGCGGTTGGGCAAGGGCCGTTATTCGGTTCCGTCAAAGTACCGGACCCGGCGAGTGCGGTCGCATTTATGAGAGCCGGATTGAACTGTGGCATGAGCCGTTGCGCGTGGCTGGCTTTGAACGCCACGCCAATGTCGGTGGGGCCTGTGTGGTCTGGCGCCATCTGATCGAAGATCTCTGCCGCAAACCGGGGGCATTTGCGCGTTGCCGTTATCGGGAGAGTTTTTATCCGTCCCTGCTTTGGCGCGAAGTGAACGATCAGCTGCGGGAACGCTTTTCCGCGTCCCGCACCGATAGTGATTACCTGCAGATGCCGCCACTGAGTCTTGAGTACGGGATGGATCGAGTGGAAGAGCTGCTGAGAGGCCTGAAGGGTTCCCGCGAGTCGACCCTCGACCGGATCCGACGGAAACCGGGATAACAAAGCCGATGGCACCCGTGCGGGCAATCCATTGAAGCGGATTTCAATCCCTATGATTGTCTGCCGATCCGGCGAGGTGGCCCATGGCCGAGATTGCTTATGTGGATTATGTGGAACGTCTTTTGGCGGAGTTTCGCTTGCCGATCATCCGTCAAAGTCTCGAGGAAGTCACCGAGACCGTTCGGAAATTGAAGTCCCGTTCAACTTCTTTGCCGAACGCTGCGAGAGGGGGCTCGCTGATGATCACCTCCAATCTGCCCTTTTCGAAGTGCGACAGGATCTTCCACGGTCCCATGACGGCGATGGCGGGGATTGACCGCCTCGTTCATCACAGTGTCATCCTCGAATTTAC
>SLOW01000299.1 GCA_007132315.1 Opitutales bacterium | reverse complement strand
GAGAACGGGTCCAGGGGGTGCGGACGACCCGCCAACCTTCCGGATAGAACCCGCCGTAGGGCAGAAACAGATTGTCGGTAATCAGGCGAATTCCCGATTCGGTGCGCGAAGTCAAACTGAAACACGGACTCACCGTTCCGACCCGGTTCGGAATGAACACCACCTGCAGGCGAATGGTCCGATCCGCGTTTTCGTACACGCAGCTCTTGATCTTGAGATCCATCCCCAGATCCGCCTCAAGCGCCTGCAGCTTCTTGAATTGGACCTCGTGCAACCAGTCCCGGATTGCCGTGACCCGGTTCTGCATGGGCCATTCCAGACCGCCTTTATTGGACGAAAACCTCGGAAAAAGTGGGATATCGCTCCTGCTCAAAGCCGTGACCGCTAGCCAGTTGTACAGCGTCTCCAGGAGAAACCAGCCGAGGAAGAACACCGACGCCAACACAGCGAACGGGCGCTCGCTCCAGCCGAACGCCTGCAACAGATAAGCCAGAGCAAGGGAAAAGAAAACCCAGCGCAGCCAGCGGTTGACGATCGCCAGGATCGGCGAGGCGTAACCCCGATTCAGAAACGCCAGGCCGATCGACGACCCGGCTCCCAGGATGATGGCGTACTCTATGGTCTGCATGCTCCAAACGATTACCGATCCGTTCCGCAAATCGACGGGAAACGAGCCCCGGATTGTCCCACTCCGACAGCGGAAACGGCCGATCAGTTCAATCGAAGGGGCATGATCACACAAATAAAATTGTCCAGCGTTTTGAACACCCCCGGGCTCAGTTCGTCCTTGATCTCCAGGTACACCTCATCCTGGGAAAGGGCTTTGAGGGGATCCATCATGAACTGCGGGTTGAACGCGACCTGGACTTCGGGGCCGTCGTACTCCACCGCGAGGGTTTCGTGGGATTCTCCGAAATCGGGGCTGGAAGCGGTGATTTCGAGATGGTTGTCGGCCACCTTGAGCCGGACCGTGTTCGATTTGTCGCTCGTCACCAAGGCGGCGCGGTGGACGCACTGGAGGAGCAGCTCGCGGTCGATCTTGATCCGCTGATGGACCTCTTTCGGAATCACCTGCTCGTAGTTCGGGTAATTGCCTTCGACGATCTTCGAAACCAGGTAAATACTGTCGGCCAACCCCTCCGATTCCCCGTCCGTTCCGATCTCGAACGCCACCTGACGTTCGTTGAACGCCACCTTGACGTCCTGACCTTTGTCCAGGAGCCGCAGCAGTTCCGTCACCGTCTTGGCGGGAATAATGATGTTGCCGGCGTGCTCCGGGGGGAACTCCAATTCCTTGCCGATCAGCGCCAGGCGGCGGCCGTCGGTGGCGACGAGGTTGAGTTTGTCTTCTTGAAAGCTGAAATAAACGCCGTTTAGAATGTACCGGGTCTCGTCGCTGGATTGGGCGTAGGAAACGTTCTTGAGCATCCGGATGAGGTCCTTCTGCCGCATCACGAAGGACCGCTCATCGGTGAAAGCGGGCAGCGACGGGAACTCCTCCTGGCCGATTCCCATGATCTTGAACGTCGAACCGCCGGAGGCGATTTTCGTTTGGTGGTTGGAATCGGTGTTGAGGGCAACGTCGCTGCTGGGAAGTTCGCGAACGATAGTGGCGAGCCGGCGGACGGGAAGGGTAATGGCGCCGGGATCCTTGATCTCGGCCTTAATCCGGCAGCGGATTCCCATATCAAGGTTCGTGGTGCTCAAAGAGATATGACCTTCACTCGCCTCGATCAAGACATTGCTGAGGATCGGCATCGTCGCTTTGGAACCCACCACGTTGAGAACCTGCTGAAGGCCGACGCTGAAATGATCGCGGTTAATCTTGAATTTCATGTTGATCCCTAATTACCGGAATTTTTTTTCCGCTGACAACAAGATTTAACTGACAGGAATTGAAGGAGAAGAGAATTTAACGAATTCCTTCTTCATATTATGGGGTGGGAGTAACCCCAATGACTCGGCGGATTCGGTTTGAATGGGGAAACGTGGACCGCTGACACCTATTAATAAGTTGTGAGGAAAAAAGAGGAAGGGGGCGGTTGCTGACAACGGAGAGGTTATTGGTTTTTCTTGGCAGGTTTGTTCACAGGCTCTTCGAGACCGTTCCGGGCGGCTTTTCGCTTTTCCCGCCAGCGCCGAATCCGTTCGAGACGGACCGATCGCCGTCGCCAGTGACTGTAGATTCCGTAGAAGATGTAGGTCAGGAAGATCAGCAACAGACCGATTTCGCGCCAGAGGAACAAAACCACCCCGCCGGCGAAAATGAGGATGAAGCTGCGGAAGCGGGCCTTGGTGTTCCAGTCAATTTCCTTGAAGCTGGGGTAATGGATCGAGCTGATCATCAGGTAGGCGATCAACACCATGAGCACCGGCAGGATGAGAGCCAGGCGCTGGAGTTCGTGGGAATTCAGGAAAAACACCAGCGAAGCGATCGTTCCGGCTGCCGCCGGAACCGGAAGGCCGATAAAGTCCTTGGTCGAGTCGCTCGTTTCCCGGCGGAAAACCGCCGGATGGGTGATGACGTTGAAGCGGGCGAGGCGGACCGCCGCGCACAGCAGGTAGATGAATCCGATGAACCAGCCGATCCGCTGGAAAAAGGGGTATTGGTCGGTCGGTGAAAGGATCAGAAAAAACACCATCAGGGCCGGAGCCATGCCGAAGGAGATGATGTCGGCGATCGAATCGAACTCCTTCCCGAACAACGATTCGCGCCCCCCAAGCCTGGCGAGCCGGCCGTCCAGCGCGTCGAATATGACCGCCGCCAGAATAAACCCGACCGCGTGGGTGAAATACAGCGCCGAGAGGTCCGCGTCTCCCACCATGCCGGCCATCTGGGCCTGAATGCACTTGATCACCGCCACGAAGCCGCAGAACAGGTTACCAGCGGTCATCAGGTTCGGCAGGAGGTAAATCCGACTCGCCTGGCTGGCCTCGAAGATTTCCTTTTTCCGATCCGGTTCGCTCATAGGTGGGCGCCTCTACTTCTTGAGGCTTTCGAGGTATTTCCAGAAGGACTGGTGCTGTTCCACCATCTGTTGGTCGGAAATCGGCAGTTTGGTGCGAAACACAAAATCGGCCAGGGAATTCTTGTCCAGAATGTAGTGACTGTAGAAGGTCTCTCCCCGCAACTCGAAATAGATCCGGTGGTTGCCGGCCCGAAGCCGGTAGTAGGTTTTTCCTTCGCGGTGGAACTTTCCGAGGGGTTCACGCGGGTGCGCCAGATCGTTCGCGGTGAGGTTGCTGATGGGCTCGAGCAGTTGCATCTGCTCGCGGGCGCCCATCTTGGCGAGTTCGCGCATGCTTTGGTCGCTGAACGTGATTTGATACATGTGTCGGTGACTGCTGGCCGCGTTTGAAATGGGAAAAGATGGCAGGCGCGGTCGCCGCATGCAATCCAAATGCGGACAAGAGGGCCAATCCGGGGATTGACACGGCGGCGGAGATTCCGAGGATGATCGGAAAACCGTTTTGTCTTTTCCCTTGTTATCGCCCGTGAAACTGTTTTGGTCCGCATTCTACCGTGATTATACCGAGGACGAAGTCCGTCAATTTGTTCCCCGGGAAGGCGGGGTGTATCTGCTCTGGGTACGGATGAAGAGCCGCAAATGGCGCTGCTTCTTCGTCGGTTCCGCGGATAACCTGGAGGAAAAACTCCTCCATCACCTTTCGCCCGAGGAGGAGAACGCCGCACTGCGCGAGCAGTTGTGCGATTTTGTCTGCGGGTTTGAATACGCGCGGGTCGAGGACGCAGGCGAACGCAATCGTATCGAGAAGTACCTGTACGACCGGTACGAACCGGATCTGAATCCGTCGGATCCCGGTGGTGTTCCCCTTGAGGTCAACGCGCCCTAAAGCACCGCTCCGGTTCGGTTTTCGCCAAGGCGCGGCGAGAAAAACGGAAAAATACGTAGTTATACGTATGGATTTCGGGAGGCTCGGACGGTTATACCTATAAGCAACTGTTTCTCATGTCTGTACCAAATCTTCTCG
>SLOW01000312.1 GCA_007132315.1 Opitutales bacterium | reverse complement strand
CCCATGACGCGAATCATGGCGAAGTGGTGGATCGCGTGGTGGACCGCGTAAAGGGTTTCGCGGGCGATGGATGATGAAAATATGGCGGTGGGGCTGTCGTTTTTTTCGGAAAGGGTGTCGGTTACCTGGATGGGTCGCGCCATGGCTGTTGCTTCAATGCCGGCGAATCGATCCGCCAGGTCGCGGGTTCGGTCGAGAGCTCGCGCGGGGGAGGTTTCGATCGCCTGCTCGCGCGGACGTCTGCTGTAGTCCAGCGTACGGGTCTCCAGGGCGTCGAGCACGATCTGAAAGTGATCGAGCACATGGCGAAAATGTCCGCCGATAGTGGCGTTAAAAACTTCCGGCACGGGCTTCGTATAGGTGGTTTCGTTGACCAGGCTCAACATGAGCTCTCCTTGAAAAAGCGCCTCGACGGCCGCGTCGAGGCACTGTTTGTCGGCGGTCCGTGTTGTGGAGGAACGGATCATGGATCGTGGTTGTCGTTGGGTCGATTTATCGGAAAGCATTGATTGAAATCGGCATCGTACCGGCACTTTCTCCGTAGGGAATACGACGACCCTTGCGGGTGATTATTCCCGGGAATAATCAATCCGCGTGCTCGTCGGGTGTCGTGGAGATAATTTTAATCTAACCAACACCTGCCATGACCGAAACAACGACTGACCCCCTTCCCGGGCTTTTCCAGCCGGATTCTCCGGCCAATCGTGAACTGCGGTCCCATGTGGCGCCTCCGGACTGGCGCAATCCGGACCCGTCCGGGCGATACAACCTCGTCGTACTCGGCGCGGGTAGCGGAGGATTGGTCACCGCGGCCGGCGCGGCGGGGCTGGGCGCCAGGGTGGCGTTGATTGAGAAGCACGCGCTGGGCGGCGACTGCCTGAACGTCGGCTGCGTGCCCTCGAAGGCGCTGCTGGCGGCGGCCAAAAGGGCGGCGGCAGTGCGGATTGCCGGCGAGTTCGGCGTGAGGGTGGAAGGGGAGCCGAAGGTCGATTTTCCGGCGGTCATGGAGCGCATGCGCGAGCTGCGCGCCGGTATCGGACCGAACGATTCCGCCGAACGGTTTCGGGATCTCGGGGTGGATGTGTTTTTTGGCGAAGCGACATTCCGGGACAGGGATACGGTGCTCGTGGACGGGACGGAACTCAAGTTCTCCAAAGCGGTGATCGCCACTGGGGGACGGGCCATCGTTCTGGCCATCCCCGGACTGGCCGAATCCGGCGTCCTGACGAGTGAAACACTGTTTTCCCTGACGGCTTTGCCCGAGCGCCTGGCCATCATCGGCGCGGGCCCGATCGGCTGCGAAATGGCGCAGGCGTTCGCCCGGTTCGGCAGTAAGGTTACCCTGTTCGAAGCCGAATGCCGCATTCTTCCCCGCGAGGATACCGAAGCTGCGGAGATCGTCCGCAACGCGCTGCACGCGGACGGGGTCACTTCCCGCTGCGAGGCTAAAATCGAGAAGGTGGAACGTTCCGGGGACACCAGAATGATTCACCTGACAAGGGAAGGGGACCCGGAACGACTGGAATTCGATCAGATCCTGGTCGGTGTCGGCCGTGCCCCCAACGTGGAAGGGATTGGCCTGGAGGCTGCGGGGGTGGAATTCGACAAGCGGGCCGGGGTCAAGGTGGACGCCGCCCTCCGCACCACCAATCGCCGGATCTTCGCCATTGGCGACGTCGCCATGAAACACAAGTTCACCCATATGGCGGGAGCGACGGCGCGGTTGGTGATTCAGAACGCGCTGTTCAAAGGTCGCAAAAAGCACACCGGGCTTATCGTGCCTTGGTGCACGTACACCCAGCCCGAAATCGCTCATGTCGGTCTGTATGAAAACGAGGCTAAGGAGACCTATGGCGACGTCGTGGAGACCTTCACGCAAAAATTCGACGAGGTCGATCGCTCCATCCTGGAAGGCCACGACGAAGGATTCGTCAAGGTCCACGCGGTCAAAGGCCGTATCGTCGGGGCAACGATTGTTGGCGAACACGCCGGCGACCTGATTTCGGAAATCACCGTCGCCATGAACGCCGGCATGAAACTGAGCGCGCTGTCGGGGGTAATCCACCCGTATCCCACCACAGCGGAGGCCATCCAGCGCATTGGCGACGCCTACAACCGCACCCGCTTTACACCGCTCCTGAAAACACTGTTCGCGAAGTGGCTCGCGTGGACAAGGCGATAGGAAGGATAAAGTATGATTTAAAAGGATGAAGTATGAAATCTAAAGACATCTGGTTGTGTTCAGCAAGCTCGATGCGAGGGCCTAAGCACGGCGCTACTTCACGGTTCCGCCACGTAGGTCCGTGCTTTAGCCGGACATTCCGGTGTGCGAAAGTTCACTGAGGTTGCCCGTTGGCAGCACCCACAAACCGCGAATAGCCGGAAACGTCAAATGCCTGAGAAGCCAATTTAATCCGAACCTGCCGTCCGCTGCTTCTCCCGCTGGATGAGGAAGAACAGCCACAAGCGCTTCCGCCAAATCGAGCCTTACCTCGTTGGCCGCCGCCTTCTGGACATTGGCGCGGCGGAGGGATGGGTTGCGGAATTCGCCGCGAAGGAGACGGGAATGGAAGTCCAGCTTCTTGACGTCGTAGATCTCAATCGAACAACGCTTTCGCTCCGCCTTTACGATGGCCGCACGATCCCGCACCCCGACAATTACTTCGACACGTTTACGGCGCTGCTCACGCTTTACCACTGCACCGATCCCGGCCGGGTTCTCGCCGAAGCCTCCCGGGTGGCGCGTCAAAGGGTGATCGTCACGGAATCCGTTTATCACACACGCCTCGGAAAGCGCTTTCTCACCTTCATGGACCACACGTTCAATCGCGTTCGTTCGGACGAAAGCATGCCCGAAGGGCTTCATTTCAAAACAACGGCCACGTGGCGCAGAGTTTTCGAGCGGAATGGACTTCACCTGGAATCCGAGCAATGGCTGTCGCGTTGCCTGCACATGAATCGCCTCTTTGTGCTGAGCATTCCGCCGGACTTGGGCTAACCCAAGTCCGGCGGAATGCTAAATAGGGGTAAGTTGAAATTTTTTGGAAAATAGTCGTGACGGTAATGCGAAGGCGGCAGTGGAAGGCGAAAGCACGCTGATCTGTCGGCCTCGGTCGGTGTAGGAGATTCCTCCTGTAGGGACCCGAAGGAGTCGCGTGCGGCGCCTGTATTGCTTACAACACAGTCTCCGGTACTTT
This sequence comes from Opitutales bacterium, assembly GCA_007132315.1. Taxonomy (GTDB): domain Bacteria; phylum Verrucomicrobiota; class Verrucomicrobiia; order Opitutales; family T3Sed10-336; genus SLOW01. The sequence goes on along the minus strand of SLOW01000312.1, from coordinate 11,607 downwards.
TTCTGCTTCGCACAGGGCCTGGCGAGCGATCCTGGAGATCCAGATCGTGACCGCCAGGGTCGCGATCAATCCGACCACCAGTAGCGTCCATTCCAATGGCGTGCGTTCGGTTTCGGCACCCGCCGCCGTTTCGAGCCCGGCGTGTCCGAGCGTGCCGAGGTAAACATAGACGAGTATCCCCGGCATCATTCCGATTCCGCTGGCGAAAACGTACGGCCAGAACCGCACCGCGGTAAGGCCGTAAAAGAAGTTGCTCAAATTAAACGGAATCAGCGGACTGAGGCGGAGGAGAAAAATCAGGCGGGCTCCTTTTCGGCCAATGGCGTTATCCAAGGCCCGGAACTTCGGCTGGTCGCGGGTCATGGATTCAATCTTGTCGCGCGCCAAAAAGCGTCCGATGAGAAACGCCAGCGCGGCGCCGGTGGTCGCGCCGGCCACTACCGCGACAAATCCCCAACCGAGCCCGAAGGCGAATCCCGCGCCCAGCGAGAAAATCGCGCCCGGAAGCATCAGCACCGTAGCCAAGGCGTATATTACCGCGAACAGGGCCACCCCGGCCACCCCGAGGTCTCCGACCCAGCTGTTGAACGCCTGGAGCCACGCGCCGACCGGCAGAAAACGGCTCGATAATAAGAGTCCGACGAGCACCAGTGCCAGGACGGCCAGCTTGATAAGATTGCTTCGCTTGGTATTCTGCACGGCGGCTTTGGTTGTCATATACAAGATTCGACGAGCGGGTGTCGGATTTATTTCGTTTTTCCCCTGGGTCGCCAGCGGGTCAGGCGTTCGGGCGATACACCCAGTTTCCACCCCCACAGCATAAGTTGGTGGGTGAGGGTGGTTCGGAAAACGCCGTGGAGCAACCATCGACGGGCGGACGAGGTCACGAGCCCGGGGGCCAGCGCAATGCGCCCCATGCGCCGGAGACGTCGCGTCCACTCGTAGTCTTCCATCACCGGCAACTGACGAAAGCCGCCGGATTCGGCAAAGACGTCTTTGCGGACGAAAAGCGCCTGGTCGCCATAGGGCAACTGCCGGAATCGCGACCGGAGGTTCGCGCCGGCGGCCACCAGGCGCAGGCTTATACGGGGATCATCGAATCCCAGGAGAAACGCTCCGGCGACGACGCCGGGCCGGTGCAAAACTTCTTTGACCTGTTCCGCATATCCGGGAGGCAACCGCGTGTCCGCGTGCAGAAACAGCAGGATCTCTCCTCGAGCGGCGGCCGCGCCGGAGTTCATCTGCGCCGCCCGGCCGGGTTTCGCCCGCAGGACGCGCGCTCCCGCGGCCTCGGCATGATGACGGGTGGCGTCGGTGCTGCCCGCGTCCGCTACGATGACTTCCGTCTCCAGGTCCCGGTCGATGCTTTTCAGTGTCTCACCGATGAGCGCTTCTTCGTTAAGCGCGGGGATGACAATCGACAGTCGCGGAGCGGTGGTTTCGCCACAGGATCGGTTTTTCGTCATATCGCAACAATCACACCAGGGCGCCGCCGCAACTGGAGCCGTGTCCGGCCGTACAGCCGAAGCAGTGGGAGCCGGTGCGGATGGGCAGGTTGCGAAAGGTGTCGAGATCGAGATCCCAGAGTTTGTAAGGACCGGCCCGGTTGCCGAGTGTGAGTCCGATCTGCTGATTGAAGTCGCAATCGTACACGTTGCCCAGCCAATCGACATTGATCGTGTCCCGGCACATCAGGCTGTCCACCGAAGCCGGGTTGAAGTTTTCCACCAGCAACCGCATGTAGTCTTCAAGTTGACCGTTGTGTTTGAGGTAGGCGGCGAAGCGCGAAATGGGAATGTTGGTGATGGTATAGAGGTGGTGGAAATCGATATCGAAATGCGTCTTCAGTTCCCGCTTGTAATCCGCTTCCAGTTCCTCCTGTTCGGGTGGAAGACTGGCTCCCAGCGGATTGTACACCAGGTTCAGTGGGAGCTTTTTATGTCGACCGTACCCGAGAGCGTTCAACCGTTGAAGGGCCTGTATGCTGGCGTCGAATACACCTTCTCCCCGTTGTTTGGTGACGTTGTCGGGACTGTAACAGGGCATGGAGGCGGTTATTTCGATCCCGCGCTCGGCGAAAAACTCCGGCAAATCCTCGTAACCCGGCTCGAGAAGAATGGTCAGATTCGAGCGGTCGATCACATGCAGTCCCATGGTGTGGACCCGGTCCACCAGACGCCGGAAATCGGGAATCATTTCCGGCGCGCCGCCGGTCAGGTCAACGGTCTCCAACGGAGTCGCCTCCAGCCAGGCAAGGATGCGATCGACGGTCTCGCCGGACATGATCTCCTTGCGCTTTGGGCCCGCGTTCACGTGGCAGTGGATGCATGTGAGGTTACAGATTTTTCCCACGTTGATCTGCAGGACGCTCGGTGCGGACCGGGTCAATCTTTTGCCATGGTCCGCCAAGGTCGCCTGAAACGTGTCCAGACGGGGTCGGGCGGCGGGTGCTTGTTCGGTTTGTAATGGCATAACTATTACCGAGCCGTTTCCGCGACGGATTTCGCTGCCTCGATGAGTTCTTCCCCGGGCAACCGCTCCCGGTAGTCGGGGTTGACATCAGCGTAGCGGATGACCCCCTCGGTATCGATGACAAATACGGCGGGATGGGGAAGCAAGTGGTGATCCCTGCCCGAGTCCGCTTCGAGGTCGATACCGTGGTCCTCCTTGTAGGTACGGACAAGCTCCGGCTCCACCTGGAATGCGATCCCGAAGCCCCGGGCGGCGTCCATGTCGCTGTCGGACAACAGCAGATACGCGAAGTCGCCCGATTCCCGGCTTTCTTTTACCTTTCCGGGACGATCCGGGCTGATTCCGATGATCCGGATCCCCATTTCCCGGATCTCCTCCTCCACGCCGGCGAGCTCACGCAGGTGAGCGGTGCAGAACGGGCACCAGCCGCCGCGATAAAAAACGAGCAGGGTCGGTTGTTCCGAAACCTCTTCGCGGAGGGAAAACGGTTCGTTGTCCGCGGTTCTGAGCTCCGCGTCCGGGATCTGGTCGCCGACCCGCTTCCATTCATCGTCCGCCGCAGCACCAAGAGTCGGAATTCCGGCCAGCAGGCCTCCCAGGACCACAACATTCGCCAGAAACCGCGGGCGGAAGGTCGGCGTGCGATCCCGGTGTCGGGTTGCATTGCATCGGTGAGAAAGCCGTCTGTATGACGCGAATCCCGGGCCATCCGGAGTCGCCGCTTGTTTAAAACTCCTGCCGTCGTGCGGCGCAGCTCGGTTCAGACGTCGGGCAACGATGCGCAACAGCAAGTCAGTGTACTTTTTCATTGTATTCATATTGTTCAAAACATTCAGTCTTGGCAAAACGCGTCCGCCGGGCCAACCCGTGGCCGCGGACCACCGGCTCCGGTTCACGCCCATCGCGGCGGCCCGCGCGCGAGGATCGTGTAGGTGGCTTGGTTGAATGCTCGTCCTACGCGTCATCGATCCAATTCTCCATTTCTTGACGAGGCGCCCGGCTCATAAGCAGGTACCTGCGGTCCTGTTCTCCCCAGGTATAGGCATTCCACCCTTCCCTGGCCTGCCATTCCCCGCGAGGAAAACCGGCCAGCAGCGGCGTGTCGGCCCGCATGACGAACAAGTGGACCGCTTCCCCGTCCCGCATCAGGCACACGAGACTGATTTCACCCCCGTCCGGGTCCTGGAAAACGGTGCAGCCCAGAGCTCCCGCACCGGCCAGAGCCTCGGGAACCGTCGCCGGGACGGGCGAACCGCGTAGTTGAAGCCAGGTGTGCAACTCGCTGAACGAGTCCGCGCGATGAGAAAAGGGCATGGCCGAGGACGCCATTTCGATAAAACCGTCCATTCCGGTGTTTTCCACCATCCGCACGGCGCTCCGGTCGTGCAGCGTCGCCCAGTAAACGGCGGCCATTCCGGCCAGGAGCACCACCGCCGCGGCCAGTCCGCCGAGCGAGACCGGAAAGCGCTTGCGTCCACGGTTTTCGAGGCGCGCCGCATTCAGAGTATTCGCGCGCCCGTCGGTGGGAACGGGAATATCTCGAAGCGCTTCCGCCATTTCCGTGTCGAAACGCTTTTGCTGCTCAAACCAACGCGCGAGTTCCGGATCGCGGCGGGCCTGGTCCAGTGCCTCCCGGATGTGCGGATCCCCCGCATCGCCGCCGCCCGGACGGTACGCGCTCAAAATTTGACGTGCTTCTTCGTTGTTCATGACTGTGACTGCTTCCTGGGAAAGGGTACGACGTCGCCTTCGCCGGTCTCGCGACTCCCCCGCAGGTGCCGGCGCAAGCGGTCCTTGCCGCGCCGGATGCGCGACATGACCGTTCCAATCGGAATGTCCAGTACGTCGGCGATTTCGGCGTAGGAATGATGTTCAAAGTAAAACAGCGCCAGGGGCGCCCGAAAGTCCTCCTCCAGGCGGGCCAGGGCGTTCACCGCCGCCCGGGAATCGACGCGCTCGCGGGCCTGTCCCGTTCCGGCATCCGGCAGTATCTCCTCCTTGAGTTCGAGATTTGGAAATTTTTTCCGGTGCCGGGCCTGATCCAGGAATTCCCGATAAAGAACGGTGAACAACCAGGTCTTGACCCGGTGATGCTTCTTCAGGAGATGTCCTTTGCGGGCCCACTTGAGGAACGTGTTCTGGGTCAGGTCCAGTGCGTCCTCCCGGCTCCCGCACAGAGAGTACGCGAACCGGTAAAGCGGGTCATACCACTCCCGCACGAGATTCGCAAATTCCGTGTCCTGATTCACTGACAGTGAGACGCGCCGGCGGACGGCCTATTCCCAAAAAAACCGGGTTGATTCACTCATTGTCCGCCGGAATATTCATGATCACGGAATGAATCGTTCCGGAATGGACCTGAAAATCAGAATTCCCGTCCGTCATTGTTCCCCTGAGCGAGAGATTGAAATGAATCACTGCCGGCACGAATGTGTAAACGGTAACTGACACCGGTGAAGCGCGAGCGGGATTCGAAGGAGTTTTTTCAGGCGTTTATGGAGAGCGATAAGGTGTGGGCGTTCCAAATGTCCAACCAAAAAATGACAGTATTATCGCGTTGCGTCCGGGATTCCTATCCGTTGCCAAACAGGCGGTGTTGTACCGGTGGCACAGCAAGCATGACCAAAGCGAATAGGGCGAGGTACTCAATTGGTTTGCCAAAAACCTCGGCGGCTTCACCTGCCTGGGCGGCGACGTTGACCGAAAAATACACGGTTGCGGCGTCGACGATCAGCCCGGCCGGGAGGGCGGTTGCGGCGATCGCGACGACAAACACAAAGACCGGTGCGAGACCGAATTCGCGCCGCAGGACGGCCAGGGTGGCGAGGCTGGTCATAGGCGCTGCAAGCAGGAAGACGAAGGCGGTTCCCGGGGATACGCCGGCCACAATCATGGCCGCGGCGATCGGCGTGGCGGCCTGCGCGCAGAGGTAAAGGGGAATGCCGATGACCGCCATAACCAGCATAGCCGTCCAGCCGCCCCCGTAATCGGCCAACGTTTCCGGGGGTATCCACGTGACGAGAACACCGGCGAGGCCGAGACCCAGAAGCATCCACGGTCCGATGTCGTTCAGGACATCGGTGAAGGTGTAGCGCACGCCGGCCACGGTTCGACTCAACGCGGAGAGATTCTTTGCGGGAGCGTCCGGAATCGCGGTTTCAGTCACATTGCCGGTTTCACTGCAGCAGGGAGGGCTTCCTGCTGCCTGCGGCGGGAGGTCCGCTTGATCGAATCCGCGTGGCCGATTCGCTATGGCGATTTCCGGCCCGGGAGGAGCGTAGCGATGGTCACAAGACCGTCTATCCTTCATATCATTACGAACGAAGCGCTCCGGAATCCCGGCCACCAGCAAGCCGGTGGCGATAGCGCTCGCCACGGCACCCAAAGGACGAACGATTGCCATAAACGGTCCCATAAGCGCGTAGGTCAGCGCCACCGAATCGATCCCGATTCCCGGAGTTCCGACCATGAAAGCGGTGGTGGCGCCGCGCGAGGCGCCACCGCGGTGCAGGGTGACGCCCGCCGGAATCGCCCCGCAGGAACACAGGGGCAGGGGCGCTCCGAAAACCGCGCCGCGGGCGATCGGTCCGAGGCCGGTGCCTCCCAGCCAACCTGCCAATCGCGCCTCCGGGATCCAGGCCTTGATCAGTCCGGCGATCACCAGACCCCCGAGCAGCCAGGGCGCTACTTCGAGGGAAATTTCGAGGATGTTGATCAATACGGTCATTGGCGAATCCCATCGCGGTGGGCGACAATTCTCCATCGTAATCCCTCCCCGCACTTTTGCCAAGTCTGGGACCGGACTTTCAATTGTTAAGCGTACAGCAAATCTCGGGCCTACTCCACGGCGTCAAAGGCCTGGATGTTGGCGCCCGGTCGAAGGCTTTCAGGTGTTCGGCGCGTATGGCCGGGGGGCCGCCGGCATTGGATTGATCAAGCGATAGGGAGTCAAGCAACCCTCCCGGAGGTAACGCGCCAGATCAACTTTCCAGGCTTCACCTTTTCGGCAGGAGTTTATCGCCTCAGAATTGCGGCCCAGGACAGCGAGCGCTTCGCTCCAGCCCCGACCCCACCGCGGCTTACTCATTTTTGTCAGCGAGGGTTCTGAAAATGCAGTTGGAGTGGCGGCTTGAAACTGTGGATTTTCTTCCCTGGGTCTTCTTGAAGAGAGCTTGATTTTGAAAATTGGGTCTTTCTTTTCGGAGGGTCGTCTTGCCGGGTGGCGGGCGGGACGGTTGCGTAGCCGCGAAGACGCTGCTGCCTGTCGGCAATCAACGGGAAATCAGCCCAACCCGGGAACTTCGTGTCCGCGACGGTATTCCCTGGTCAGATAGGCATTGGCGGCGTCGTGGTTGCTGAAACGGCCTTCGGCTGCGTCCCACTCGAGCTTTTCTTCGGGAAATCTGCTTGCGATCAAACCAAGCAGGACGGCCTCGCTCAATGGACCGGAATATTCGAAGTCGGCGGTTGTCCCGCCGTCACCGCTGCCAAGAATCGTATCCACCCAGTCATGATAGTGATTTCGTCCGGAGACCTCCAACGAGCGCACCAATTCCCTGACCTGTTCCGGCGGAAACCGATCCCGGGGATGCAATTGCGGGGTTCCGATGTGTGGCAGAACCATGTTCCCCTTTTCTCCGACAAACACCGACCCTTGGCCGGGAAGCCGCTCCTCGCCCAATTCGAAACCGCTCACGTCCGGCCGATTGGCGCCATCGTACCAGTGATACGGCAACTCGCCGACAGTGTGGCGCGTCCCGGGAAAAAGGTAATGACAAATCCCGCGGTTCGGCCACATGCTGGCGTAAGGGCTGGGCCCCTCGGCCCAAAGGGTGTGGGGAGCGGTCAACTCGAGAGCAGCGAACACCGGATCGACAATGTGGCAACCCATGTCGCCTTGCGTACCGGTTCCGAAGTCGGTCCAGCGGCGCCAATGGAAGGGATGGTACCGGCCGGCCGCATAGTCGCGCCGGGAGGACACCCCCAGCCACAAATCCCAATCCAGGTAATCGGGAACGGGGTCGCTCGCTGGCTCAAGCCACTCCTCTTGTCTCCCCCATTCTTTATCCGACCAACTGTGCACCTCCCGGATCTTTCCGATGGTACCCGCCCGTATGATGGCTTGCGCCAGACGATACACCATGCTGGAGTGAATCTGTATCCCCATCTGCGTGACGAGTCCGCGGTCATGCGCCTCCCGGGTCAGCACCCGGCATTCCGCGACGGTTTGAGCAAGCGGCTTCTGGCAATACACATGTTTGCCCGTTAACAACGCCCGCATGGCGATGGGCGCGTGCATGTGGTCCGGCGTGGAAACAACCACCGCGTCAAATTCGTCCGCCGCCTCATCAAAGAGCTTACGGTAGTCGTAGAATCCAACCCCGCCACCCTGATGCTCCAAAATGCGATCGAGTCTCCTGCGGTCTACATCGCAGAAGGCTGTGTACCGAACTGCGGCGTGCCCCGAGAGACTGTTGAAATCGCTGCGTCCCATGCCGGCCACCCCCACTTGGGCGAGACGCAGCCGCCTTTCCGGCGCGGCATTCAGCCAAGCGGGTCGCGACAACGCGACACCGGCTACAATTTTGGAGGTGAGGCCAAAGAAGGTCCGGCGTGTGATGGATCGGCTCATATCAATAACGATATTTTCAGCTACATTAGGTCATCGTATGCGGGAGTCAATCAAGAAACGGCGCCCCTGGCGGCACATGTTGATCGACACGGCAAGCAAATGATTCGATGCTTTCAAAAGCAGGAATGCACCCGCTAATCGCCCAGAGCAATCCCCACCCGGCTCAACCAGCACGCCGCTGTGCTCTTCGATCCGCCCCGCAAAACGAGAGCCTCGGCGTGGTCTGTCGGTTCCAACACCTTAACAGGGCCGGGAAAAATCAAAGATCAAACCGATTTGAGGTCTGGATCCATTTTCGACGGGTCCCTGAGATTCCGAGATAGGGTCGCCCCGATTCTTGCGGGAATAGATGGTCCGCCGTACCTCCGAGCTGACCGTAACTATCCTGCAGCTTGTCGCCAGCCGCCGCGGCGTCGCCGCGCCCCCCGCCTGGGCGGTGCATTCGTATCTGGAAAAGAATTACGTAATTTGCCGGCGTATTCGCAAAAACGGACTCTTCGCCCGCCTGTACGGTGCCACCACCCGCGAATCCGCCGCCACCGCTTACATAAAGGAATTTTCCGACATCATGCGCCGCGTCGGCTTCGGCGAATTGCGCGGCATCTTTCCGCCGAAAGACTGACCCCGGGACCGCGGACATCCCTGCCCACCGCCGTCTCGGACTTGCCGCCGGTCATCGGCCCGTATACCATTCGCCGGCTTATTTAAGGCGCTACTGATCCCACGCTCTGTTTCTCGGATCAGCAGGCCTTTTCAAGGAACTGGCTCGTGCCCGAATGGATTTCTCCTCCATCTGAGTGCGGCGCAGATCATATCCTGATTGGAGATTGAGTTGGAAACGCGGATCGATTACCCAGGAAGAACTCAGAACCATGGCCGTTTCCGGGGTAATCGCCCGTCGGCCTTTAATAATGGCTGTCCAGCGCGAAGCGGGAATCCCGGTACGGCGTGCCGGCTCGGCCTAGCTGATACCGTGGGGCTCCAGGAATTCGGTCAACAGGATCTGACCGGAGTTGCTGTGAGCATGGCTTCTTGTTCGGAAGTTGTTATCTTGATTGTTTAATGGTAATCGGTGATTTCGACGTCGCAGGCGTGTTCTTCGCGCCAGTGGAAGCAGATTCGCGATTGGTCGTTGACTCGTATGCTGTCATGGGAATTTTCATCAATATTATCGGCCTGATCGTTTTTCTGGCTTTGCCTCTGGCCGCGGCCTTCATCGGCGGACTGGCAACCGGTTCGTCCGTCGATTCCTGGTACGCGGAACTAAGCAAACCGGAATGGACACCGAGCGGTCGCATTATTGGTGCCGTTTGGTCGGTGCTTTACCCGGCCATGGGGATCGCCGCCTGGCTGATTTGGCTGCGACGGGAGCGAACCTCCGTGCGCGTATCGTTGATGCTCTGGGCGATTCATCTTCCCTTCAACGCGCTGTGGTCGATTCTTTTTTTCGGATTGCAGAGCCCCGGTCTCGCGTTCGCGGAACTCATTCTGCTGTGGATCCTGATCGCCGTAACGACCGCGGCTTTTTATACCCGGTCCATTATCGCCGGCGCCCTGATGACGCCTTATCTGCTCTGGGTTGCCTTTGCCGGGTTCCTCAATTTCCGCATCTGGTGGATGAATCTGTAGAGCCGTAAGAACCGAGAAGTTGTTGTTATTGAGGCAATCATCCCTGGTCTGAGGATTCGTTTCGCTGGATAACATGAGGCGTTGCCGGGGAACGCAAGGTTACAAATCCCGCAAACTGCTTGCGTTCCCGTTTTGGGCCGACGGAAGGATCGGTAGGGGGTAAGGGGCCGAAACAAATATTGCCTGAGGGCCGACTGGCGCCTTTTTACCGGGCGGTCCACGTGAATCTACGTCGTCAAATCGCTTTCAGGGCAGCTTCCGGGGTGACGGCTTTTATGGGCGAGGCTTTGAAGTCGCGTGTGTTACGCGTCACGATCACCTGGGCGCCAAACAGTAGGGCGGCGGCAACCTGCATCGCATCCTCGAGGTCCTTGAATCGCAGGTCGAGCGCCTGGCGCATGTGCTCGGATCCGGTTTGCGGGATTTCGGCGAATCCGATCAAATCCCCGATAAAGTCCTCGGCTCCGTTCTTGCTTAGATAATGAAGGTTGGCCAGGCCGTGCCAGGAGACGGCTGCCATTCCGGGGTTTTCTTCGGCCCAGTCCACGACCTTGCCGCTGGCCTCCGCATGGGGCCGGCGGTTCAGGAGCACGTCCAGCAGGATGTCGGTGTCGATGAACAAGCGCATCCTAATTCGGGGCGTCGATGCGATATTTTTTCTTCAGCTTTTGGGAACGGGCGTCTGCTTTGTCGGAGACTTTCATGCGTCCCGCCCAGCGTTCCGAAAACGGCGCCTTCTTTGGGAATCGGGTAGATACCTCCGTTTGGTCGGCCAGGAGGTTTTCCACCAGTTGGGAAAGACTGCTTCCCTGTCTTCGTGCCAGCGACTTCGCACGGTGGGAGATGCCCCGGTCGATGGTCAAAGTCAGTTTGGTTTTCATACACGTACCTTTGACACGGCGCCGTATTCTGTCAAGCGACGATGACCGTTCTCTATTTGCGCATAAGTGGAATCGGCATTAAAATTTCACGTATGGATCTCGAAAAACAACCGGCCGGGGAGCGCCCAACCGATCGGCCGGCGGAAGCGCCCTGCGTACGCTGCTGGTTGCCCACGGCCAAATTTATGGGCGACATCCCCATCTGCGATCAATGTTACCGGATCCGCGGTTCCTGCTGCCCCGAGTTCGGCGAGGACGACTTGAGCTGAGGGCGGCAACTACGAGCAGCCTTCGCCGGAGAATCCGCTTTCGGGATTGCGAGTCTCCGTCGGACCCGTGGCGGCGTCAGGGTTCTGCCCGCCCTGTTACCCTTCGAGAATCCGCTTCAGGGCCACTGCATTGTTGTGGTCGCGGTCCTTGGCGGCGTAGATGAGGGTGACCGGACCGCGACGGGATCGGGCGCGCAGGGCCTCCAAGGTTTGGACCGCCTCTTCGCTTTGGTCCAATTCGCGTGTGTAGCGTTGGCAAAACTCAGGCCACTTGCCGGGATCGTGACCGAACCATTGCCGCAGTTCGCGGGAAGGAGCGAGCTCCTTGACCCAGGCGTCAATATTGGCGTCCGCTTTCGTGACGCCCCGCGGCCAAAGCCGATCCACCAGGACGCGGTAACCGTCGGCACTGTCCGCCGGATCGTGAATACGTTTCACGCGAATGAAGCCGATCCATCCGGAGTCGTCGAATTCGTGCGCGTAACAGGGAGAGCTGGCGTACCCTTCGGGGTTCGGTTCCTCTCTGTCGGCGGCTGTGTTCATGATCAATCCTCGCGCCAGTAATCGTTTGCCTGGGCGATGGTCTGAAAATGAATCGCGATGACCTGGGAGGCCGCGATGAGACTGTCGGGGTCTTCAGAGTACTCTTCGCGACCGGCGAACAGCACCTCGCGGTCGCCCTGGGTTTCGGTCACGCCTTTGCGGGACAGACGTATTGCCAGTT